>CAYPSH010000082.1:0-6514 GCA_964413445.1 uncultured Acetatifactor sp. | reverse complement strand
AAAAGCAATACGGCTGGGCATATTCGCCTTGATCAGTCCGGTGATGACATCCACGCTGGGGCGCTGTGTCGCAATAATCAGATGGATGCCTGCAGCTCTGGCAAGCTGTGCCAGGCGGCAGATAGATTCCTCCACCTCCCCGGGGCACACCATCATCAGATCCGCCAGCTCGTCGACGATGATCACGATCTGAGGAAGCTTCTTCGGCGCATCCTCGGCTCCGCTCTCCTGCAGGGACTCCACCTTTTTATTGTAGCCCTTCAGATCCCTGGCGTTAAAGTCCGCAAATTTCCGGTAGCGGTCCTCCATCTCGGAGACGCCCCAGTGCAGGGCTGCGGAGGCCTTTTTCGGATCTGTGACCACAGGGATCAGAAGATGAGGGATGCCGTTGTAGACACTCAGTTCCACCACCTTGGGGTCGATCATGATCAGCTTCACATCATCCGGGTGTGCCTTATACAAAATACTCATAATGATCGTGTTGATACAGACAGATTTTCCGGAGCCGGTAGCTCCGGCGATCAGCATATGGGGCATTTTAGCGATGTCCGCCACAACTACCTTGCCCGCGATATCCTTGCCCACCGCAAAGGCAAGGTTGGAAGGGAATTCCTTAAACTCTTTGCTCTCCAAAAGATCCCTGAGTGCAACGGGCATGTTCTCCTTGTTGGGCACCTCGATGCCGATGGCAGCCTTTCCGGGGATCGGCGCTTCGATCCTGATGTCTGTGGCCGCCAGGTTCAGCTTGATGTCATCCGCAAGTCCCACGATCTTCGACACCTTGACACCCTGCTCCGGCTGCAGCTCATATCTGGTGACGCTGGGGCCCTGGCTGATGTCCGTGATCGTCACCTTGACGCCGAAGGTACTTAAGGTCTGCTGCAGACGCATCGCCGTCTCCTTCAGTTCTCTGGTGGAGTCTCCTGTGGCAGCCACGCCCTTTTGCAGTCTCGACAGGGGCGGGAAAATATACTTCTTCGGGATCTTTTTCTCCGCCTGCTGCATCTCTTTATTGATTTCTGGTGCCGGGAGAACGGCTGCAGGCTTGCTGGTCTCTGTCCCGGTTCCTGCGGGTCTTCCGGTTTCTGCGGGCTTGCCCGTCTCTGGCTCCGCAACGCCCTCTTTATGTATCCGGATATCCTGTCCGGACAGGGCTGACACATCTGTCACACCTTCCTCCTGCCATCCTGACAGGATTTCCTCTGATTCTTCTTCCGGCTCATCCTCTGTCACAATCTGATGCACACTATTGATCCTCACCTTGTCGAAGTCAAAGGCAGGTTCCTCATGCACTGTCCCGGCGCTTTCTTCCTGCACAGCGTCCATCCCAAAGCTTTCCATCTTAAGACTTTCCGCCCCGGAGCCTGTGATCTGCTCTGTGTCTGAGTAAGTGCTGTCTGTCTGAGTGCTGTCCGCTTCCTGCATATCCTCCAGCGTGATCTCATGCACATCGTCCCGGCGTCGGAAATCCTCCGGCTTTTTCAAAGTCGTATCAGGCATGACGCCGGAGACCTTTCTCTCCATGCGCAGGATCTTTTCGTTTTCTCTCTCCTCCGCTTTCAGCCTGCGCTCTTCCTCCCTGCGGGTCCTTAATTCCTCCTGCTCCTCCCTGCGGGTTCTGGCGAGCTCTCTCCGCCGCTCGGCATCCTCCCTGGACATTTCACGCACGCGGCTTCCGCCCCTCTTCACGCCGTCCAGGAGAGATTTTTCCGTCAGCAGGATCAGGCTGACCACAGAACACAAAAGAACCACCAGGACCGCTCCTATGGTGCCGAGGGAATGCTGCAGCAGATAACTCAGGCTTCCTGCAAGGATTCCGCCGCCCGCCTTCGCGTCACGGCTGTTCACATAGATGTCGGAAAGACTGTAGGAGGTCATTTTCCCGGTCTGTTTTGCGATCAGGTCAAAGACGACACCTGCCATGACAAAAAGCACAAAGCCCGATACAAGCTTTCGGACCGCGTTGGGATTGCCCTCGTTTGCAAACCAGAACGCCACCGCCAGAAACAACAGCACCGGCGCTGCGTAGGCGGTCAGGCCGAATACGCCGAACAAAAATCCGCTGACTGCATTGCCGGCCGGACCGATGATCCCGAAATTACAGCAAAATAAGAGCACCAATGCAACAAACAATATGATCAGACCTATTTCATGGAACAAGGCACTGTCCTGTGCCGACTGATAGGAATTTCTGCTTCTGCTGCCCTTGCCGCCGTTTTTGTTGCTGCTTTTACTCCCTGTTCTGCTACTGTTTCTATTTGAAGAAGAGGCTTTTCTTCCGTTAGAAGCTGCCATCTGTAAATTACCCCGCTTACTTATTTTAGATATCCGATTAAGTATATCATTTTTGCGGCAACTTGTCATCTGTGTTTTTTCGACTTTTCGTTTTCTTCAATCATTTCGTGCAGCTTTGCTATGGCCCGGTCTATCCCGCCGACCTCATCTATGATGCCGTATCTGACCGCCTCCTCTCCCACAAGAATGGTTCCCACATCCTTTGTGAAGATCCCGGTCTGCGTCATCAATTCTTCCAGAAGCTTCTTTCCCACCCGGCAATGGCCGCTGACAAAGCCGGTGATCCTGTCCTGGATCAGCTTGAAATATTCAAAGGTCTGCGGCACACCGATGATCGTGCCGTTCATCCGCACAGGATGGATCACCATAGTCCCCGTGGGCACGATAAAGGAATAGTCTGCGCTGACGGCAATGGGGACGCCGATGGAGTGGCTGCCTCCCAGCACCAGCGATACCGTGGGCTTGCTCAGCGAGGCGATCATTTCTGCGATGGCAAGTCCTGCCTCCACATCGCCTCCCATGGTGTTTAACAGCACAAGCACACCCTGGATCTTGCTGCTGTCCTCAATGGCTGCCAACCCCGGCAGAATGTGCTCATACTTCGTGGTCTTGGAGCTGCCCGTCAGGTTTTCATGCCCCTCTATCTCCCCGATGATGGAGACCAGATGGATCCTTCCGGAGGAATCATTTTCATCCAGGATCACCTGTCCGGTGCGCTCGATGCGCTTCTCCTTCTGTTCCTCCTCGTCCATTGCTTCCTTTTTTCTGTCGTCTTCCTTCGCTTCACCCATTTTTCCTGTCTCCCTGCTGTGATGAACATTTTCCCACCGATACCGGACAGACAAAAAAGGAGGCGCCCGGTTTGGGAATCCTCCTTTTATTCTGCCCCTATCTCATGAAAATATCCGATCCTACGGAAACTTTACAAATCAAAATGCAGGACCGGCAAACGGTCTCATTCTCCCTTCTCAGGTGATGTCAAAATCATCCTCCTCCGACACCGCCACATCAAAGTTCTCCTTGCCGTTTTCCAGTGCGAAATCGTAGTCAAGGACTCGTTTTTTATGTTTCGGGGGAAGGGGGAGCGGATTTTCTATGTAAGAGCTCTTCGGCAGCTTTTGTGCAGATGTTTTCTCCGCAGCTTTTGTAGCGGCAGACCCGGTGCCGTTCTCTCCCGTTGTCTCCTTCGGGGGCTTATTTTTAGTCTCTCCGACATCTTCTGTGACGGAAGCACTGGTTTCAGACGTTTCCACGGCCTCCACCACAGGTTCCCTGATCCGGTCATCCTTTCTAAAGCACTCCTCTATCCCGATTCCCGCAAGAAAAATGCAAAAAAGATACAGGGGAAGCTCTCCCGGCATTTCTTCCGTAAAGATGCCGAATCCGGCCGCTGCCGCGGTAAGAGAAGCTAAAAGCGTGCAGATGCCGAGACAGTCTCTGTGTTTGCTGCACCAGAAGCCAAACACTCCCAGGCTAAAAAGCACCGCCAGCACTGCAGCCTCCGCAAAGGTAACCGGGATTTCTGTGAGCGCAGGGTTGAAGCCTCCCTCCTTCGGCTGATACAGATACAGCCAGGCAGAAAGCACTCCGTTAAACTCTTTTCCGCTGCTGAGAGCGTCTGCTCCGATACAGCCCAGAAAGCCTGCCGCGGTTCCGAGGATACTGCAAAGGAAAGCACAAAGACGTCTGCCCGGGGAAATCCGTCCCCCCCGGATAGTGAATGCCGCCAGTGCGGCAAGCAAAACCAGAAGTACCCCTGTCACATCCAGATAGGAAACCGCCCCCGCAAACAGACCGGCAGCAAAAGCGCCCACAGGGGAAAGCCCGGATTTCTTTCCGGACACGATACCCCAAAGGACCAGGCCGGACAAGAGCAGATACAACATTTCAGGGGAAAGCAAAAGAGATTTTCCGATTATCACAGGGGAGCACATCATAAACCCAAGCGAGATCAGTGCCGCCAGATGCCCGCTCAGTTTGCGCAGCCCCAGATACAGCACAAGACAGGCTCCCAGCTGTAAGATGATCTGGAGCCAGATACCCGCGATGAATTTGTTCCCAAGGAAATAAAAGACAAGGTGCAGAAGCTGCACGTAGAAATAGGCGGCACCGTGTGCCAGCTGCGGGATACCGCCCTCCGCCGACACCTGTGCCATCTCATAGTAAGCATTTAACTGACCCGCGCCGCCGATGGCTCTGACGCGCAGTACGAGACCAATAGCAAGAAGCACGACAGCGGCGGCCGCCTCCGATACACTCCTCACCGTATTCCTGTCAGGGGAATCGGCAGAATACTTCGGGCCGAAGCGGTGCAGGAGAAAGACGAGCAGCCCCGCAGCCGCAAAGACAACTGCAGTGCCCACATAGGTTCCCGCAAGACTGCCGGGCACAAGCTCCCCCACAAGCCAAAACACTGCCGTACCTGTAAATAACGTATATACGATCCAAAAAAGATAACTAAATACGTTCTTTCTCCACCTCATGTCACGCTTCCTGTTTTTCTTCATTTGTCAGAATTTTTTCAATATTGTAACGAGGTCTCTGCTTTACCTCGATATAGATCTTTCCGATATAGAGTCCCACCAGGCCGATGGCCAGAAGCTGAAGGCCGCCGAGAAACCAGATGGAAATGATCAGGGATGTCCAGCCGGGGACCACATGCCCTGTGCAATAGGAGATCAAAGCATACACAAGCGCCAGCACCGAACAGAATATGATCACAAGGCCCACGCCCAGGATCAGGCTGATCGGCTTTACGCTGAAGGAAGAAATCCCGTTGAATGCAAGGGCGAGCATCTTCTTTAAGGGATACTTGCTCTCCCCCGCCACGCGCTCCTTGCGGTCGTAGTATACGCTGTCGGTCTGATAGCCGAT
Source organism: uncultured Acetatifactor sp. (assembly GCA_964413445.1). Classification (GTDB taxonomy): domain Bacteria; phylum Bacillota; class Clostridia; order Lachnospirales; family Lachnospiraceae; genus Acetatifactor. The sequence continues at coordinate 1,345 of CAYPSH010000082.1, read as the reverse complement.
CAGCGGCATCATGCCGCGCAGGAACAGATTTGTCTCCTTGTATTTGGAAAACTCTTCCACCGCCCGCTTCGACATCAGTCTGAAATCCGCGTGGTTATATACGGTTTTAACCCCCATCAGGCTCATCAGCTTATAGAAGGCCTGCGCCGTGGTGCGCTTGAAAAAGGTGTCCGTCTTCCTCTCTCTTCTGACGCCGTACACAATGTCGCAGCCGGCATGGAACTTGTCGATCATCTCCTCGATGACATTCACATCATCCTGCAGGTCCGCATCGATGGAAATGGTCACATCGCTCCTGTCCTTCGCCGTGATCAGTCCCGCCGTCAGGGCAAACTGATGACCCACATTGCCCGCAAGTTTCACACCGGAAACCTGTACGGGATGCAGGGCATGCTCCTCCTCGATCAGCTCCCAGGTGCGGTCCTTGCTTCCGTCATTGACAAACAGGATGAAGCTGTCTTCCGCGATCTTTTTCTTTCTGATCAGGTCATCCAGAACGCCCCGCAGGGCTTCGGATGCGATCTTTAAGACCTCCTCCTCATTATAGCAGGGCACAACGATTGCCAACTTGTCCATTTAGCTCTCCGTCCGCCGCAGATGCGGCAATTTGATTTATCCGGTCTGTCCAAAGCCGCGCAGATCCTGCGGGCGGCACCGGACAGCCGCATTCCTTCGCAAAGGGGCATTTACTCATCCCAGTTGTGGTACACTGCCTGCACATCGTCGTCATCCTCAAGCATATCCAGTGTCCTCTGCAGGTTCTTCACTGCGGTCTCATCGGTCAGCTCCACATAATTCTGGGGGATCATGGTAACCTCAGCGCTGAGCATGGGGATGCCCGCATCCTCCAAAGCCTTTCTTACATCCTCAAAGGAATCGGGATCGGTCAGGACCTCAAAGCTGTCCTCCTCCTCATTGAAATCCTCTGCGCCGGCATCCAGAGCCGTCATCATCAGATCGTCCGCCTCCAGCTCACATTCCTCTTTGTCGATGATGATCTGGCCTTTTTTGTCAAACATGAAGGAGACACAGCCGGGGGTTCCCACATTTCCCTGTCCCTTTGTGAACGCGCTCCTCACGTTTGCTGCGGTACGGTTCTTGTTGTCGGTCAGAGCATCCACAATGATGGCAATGCCGTTAGGGCCGTAGCCTTCATAGGTGACATACTCATAATTCACATTTCCCACATCTCCGGCAGCCTTCTTGATGCCTCTCTCGATGGTATCGTTAGGCATGTTGTTTGCCTTTGCCTTTGCGATAACGGTTGCAAGCTTGAAATTATTGGCCGGGTCCGGGCCGCCCTCCTTTACCGCAACGGCGATCTCTCTTCCGATGATGGTAAAGA
>CAYPSH010000081.1:0-6529 GCA_964413445.1 uncultured Acetatifactor sp. | reverse complement strand
ACAGAATGTATATAGATTTATCGGGTGAATGGAACATCACACTTCAGGCAGATGAGGGGGAACAGTCCGGCAGCATCAGGCTGCCCGGGATTTTACAGGCGCAAGGGTACGGCAATCCCGTGGGCAGACACACCCCCTGGGTCAGCAGCCTCCATGACGATTTCTGGTATGAACAGAAGGAGTTTCAGTTTGCACAGAAGGATGGTGTCAAAATACCCTTCCTGTGCCAGCCGCCGGCACATTTTACGGGGAAAGCTTTTTATCAGAGGACATTTGTCATAGAGGATGCTTCACAGGAAGAGCTTTACCTGGAGATAGAACTGACAAAGTGGCGGAGCCGGGTGTGGATCGACGGGGAAGAGAAGGGGGGCGACTGCTCTCTGTGCGCACCCCATGTTATCAAACTGGGGAACCTGTCTGCGGGAAGCCACAGCATCAGAATCTGCATAGACAATTCCATGCAGTATCCCTACAGACCGGACAGCCATGGCTGCTCCGATGCGCTGGGGGCAACATGGAACGGGATGGCGGGGGAGATTGCCGTTTACAGTGCATCGGAGAGAGAAAAACGCAGGCAGGCGAAAAAGCAGTATGCCGGGGAGCATAAAAGAACCATTGAGGTTCGCGGCGGAAAATTTCTCATTGACGGAAATCCCGAGTATTTCCGGGCGACACATTTCGGCGGGGAATACCCTGTGACAGGATATCCGGTGACAGACAAAGAGTGGTGGCGCAGCATCATGCGGACAATGAAGGAATTTGGGCTGAACGGCATCCGTTTTCACTCCAACTGCCCGCCGGATGCGGCTTTTCAGGCGGCGGATGAGGAAGAAATGTATCTGCTTGTGGAGTGCGGCATGTGGAACCGCTTTGACGAAGGAGAGCAGGGGAAAAGCATGTGGGATATCCTGAAGCATGAGTCCGAAAAGATTATCGACTCCTTCGGTCATCACCCTTCCTTTGTGCTGTTTTCGCCTTCCAATGAACCCTCCGGCGCGTGGTACAAGCCTCTCAGGGAATGGGTCAGCGCGATCAGGGAATATGACAGGTCCTGCGGCTATGAGGGCAGGAGAGTATACACAGCGCAGTCCGGCTGGTTTTATGATGTGGCTCCCGGCGAGATCACGGGTACGGATTTCATTTATTTCCATCGTTCTGCTTCGGGACCTTTTCCGGGCGGTGTCATCAGAAACAGTCTGGGCTGGAAGGGGAAGGATTACAGTCCCTCTCTGGAAAACTGTAAATTGCCGGTTGTCAGCCATGAACTGGGACAGTGGTGTGCCTATCCGGATTTCGCGGTTGCTGAGAAATTTACCGGTTACCTGAAACCCGGAAATTATGAGATATTTAAAGAAAGTGCCGCCGCGGCCGGACTTCTGCAATATAACGCTGCTTTTGCGGAATGCTCCGGTAAGAACCAGCTCCGGCTCTATAAGGAGGATCTGGAGGCCACAAGGCGGACTCCCCAGATCCAGGGATATGAGCTTCTGGATCTGCATGACTATCTCGGTCAGGGAACGGCCCTTGTGGGGATCCTGGATGCCTTCTGGGAGAAGAAGAGCTATGCGGACCCGGATTATTTTAAAATGTTCTGCGGGGAGACTGTTTTGCTTGCAAGATGCGGCTCCTATGTGTGGAAAAATACGGACAGCGCGGTGATCCCTCTGGAAGTCAGTCATTACGGAAAGAAAAATATCACAGAGACCACGGTGCGGTGGAGGCTTCTGCTTCATGAGAAAGGGCAAAGGGATGAAGCTTGTCTGGCGGAGGGTGTCATCTGCCGGGATGTCATCCCCAAGGGGCAGAACACCTCTCTGGGGGAAATTGTCCTGAGCTTTGATCAGATCAGGAAGAACAGCAGTCTGACCCTCTCTGTCACTCTGGAAGGGGAGGGACTGGAAGAGGCAGTGCGAAACGAATGGCCGCTTTCGGTCTTTGTGCGGGAAGAGCCGGATCATAAAGAGGCAGCTGAGCCAAAGCCCAAGGAGAGCATTGTCTGCACAAAGGACTGGAAACGTGCCAGGGAGGCACTGAAACAGGGGGAGAGAGTGGTCTATACACCGTATCTTACAGATCTGGATTACGACTGCCCTTCGCTTTCCATGAAAAATGTATTCTGGAACAGCCAGCTTGGCCCGACCTGGAGCCGCTTCCTGGGGCTTGTCGCAGAGGAGGAAAGCCCGCTGTTTTCCGGCTTCCCCACAGAGCGGTCCGGAGGCTGGCAGTGGGAGGATATTCTGGAGCACGCCAGAGGTTTTCGTCTGGATGGACTGGAAGGGGCGCACGTGCTGGTGAGAGTCATCGACGACTGGAACAGAAATCTTCCCCTTGGCCTGATCTGGGAGGCGCAGGTGGAGCAGGGAAGGCTCCTGGTGGTTTCTGCTGATCTGGAGGGAGATTTCGCAGACCGCCCGGCGGCATGGGCGTTGAAAAAAGCAGTCCTCTCCTATGCGGCATCGGAACAGTTCTGCCCCGGGAATCAGGTTGAGACGGAAAAAATCGAGGAAAAACTTTTCCCGGCCTTCCGGACCTATGCTCTTGCGGAAGAGGCGTTTTTTGATGACGCCGCACAGGTGTGGGATGGAGAGTCGGTGCTCGACCCCAATCCCAATTCCTTCGCGCGGATCGAAAAGAAGGATTTCCCCGTGACGGTGACAATTTCTTTCAAAAAAGAAATTTCTCTCAAGGGACTGGTATATCTGCCGGTTCAGAGGGACCGCCTTCACGAAGGCTTTGTGAAGGATTACAGGATCGCCTGCCGCAATCCCCGGACGGGATGCTTTGAGACGGTTTTGACAGGCAGGCTGGACAATACCTGCAGATCGCAGAAAATCTATTTTGACCGGAAGACAGAGGCAGATGCCATCCGGTTTATCGTTCTTTCCGCCTATGGCTGCGAGGATAAGCTTACCTGGAAGAACACGCCGGAGGGCTGGAAAAAACTGCCCTGGGAGAAAAAGGCCGTTGTGCAGCTCGCCGGGCTGCATCTGCTCTGCGACGAAGAGACGGAAGGGGCGGACGTCCTTTTCTGGGAGAAGAACCAGAAGGCCAACACAAAAGAAATTGAAGCATAAAATCGAGACATAAAGGAGAAGACATAAAATGAAGCTTCATGCACTTGGAAAAGAAAAAGCTTTTGGCTACACCACCTTTGGCTGCATGTGGAGACAGGGGGAATGCGGAAAGGAGACGGAATATATCTGCCGCGGTGACAGGGGAGAGGTGCCCATGCAGTCCAGAATTACGGCATACTGGCCGGACGGAAGTGTGAAATGGACCGCGCATACGGCAGATGCGGCGCTTCTTGGACAGGAATTTGAGGTCCTGCCCGGGCCGGGGCAAAAGGAAGCTGCAGCGGAAGTATCTGTGCTTCAAAACGAAAAGGGTATGACTCTGAAGGAGGATGAAGAGAAGCTTGTCCTTGAGAGCGGTGAGGTCACTCTGGTTGTAAAAAAGAAGGGCAGATACCTTTTTGAAAGCGCCGTGAGAGGGGGAAAGGAGTATCTGCGCAAGGCAGCCCCGGTGCTGATCCTGGAACATCCCGTCTCTGTGCAGGGCTGCACGGGCAGCATTCAGAAAGAATACACAGGTGTCATCGAGAAGGTGACGGTGGAGGAGAGAGGACGGCTCAAAACAATCCTCAGATATGAGGGAACCCACCAGGCTTCGGACGGCGTGCGGAAGCTGCCCTTTATCATCAGGATGGAGGTGGGCTTGAATCATTCTGAATTAAAATTCACCCATACCTTTTTGTATGACGGAGATGAGAACAGGGATTTCCTGAAGGGGCTTGGCATCCGTTTTGAGGCGCCCATAAGCGGGGAATACTATAACCGTCATGTGAAGTTTTCGGGAGACTACGGATGCTTCCACGAGGCGCTGGTTCCCCTGACCTCCTGGAGACCAAAGCTTCCTGCCGGTATCTATGAGAGACAGATGGCGGGAGAATTGCTGAGATTGTCAGGGGAGGAGAAGACGCTGGCGGACAAGGTGCTGGCGGACGTACCTGTCTGGGGAGAGTACAGCCTCTGCCAGGACAGTGTCAGCCATTTTTCCATCCGGAAAAAGCAGACCGGAGACCATCTCTGCTGCATTGACAGCCTCCATGGAAACAGGACTGCGGGAGGTGCGGCGTTTGGCTCTGAGCATGGCTGTGTGACGGCTGCCATTCGGGACTTCTGGGAGAAATATCCCTCGGGGATCACTTTCAGGGGATTGGACTCGGATACGGCAGAATGCAATATCTGGTTCTGGGCGCCCGGGGCGGAGGCCTTTGACTTCAGACATTATGCGGACAGGGGCTACAACCAGGTCTGCTATGAAGGCTATGATTACAAGGGCGCAGACCCGGTGGGGATCGCCTGCACAAACGAGTGTACTGTGACCTTCTCCGAAGAAATGATCCCCTCGGATGACTTTTTGCAGGAGTTCACCGGACAGGTGAACAACCCTGTGGTTTATGTGGGCACTCCGGAGTTTTACCATGAGAGGAAAGCCTTCGGCTACTGGTCCCTTCCCTCCGAAAACACGGAGACCGAAAGGTGGATCGAGCGTCAGCTGGAGGAGGCATTTGCCTTTTACAAACAGGAGATCGACCAGAGAAACTGGTACGGCATGTTCAATTACGGGGATGTGATGCATACCTATGACGGGGTGAGACATACCTGGAAGTACGATATCGGCGGTTATGCCTGGGACAACACGGAGCTTGTGCCCACCCTGTGGCTGTGGCTGTATTTTCTGCGCACAGGCAGGGAGGATGTGTTCCGCATGGCGGAGAAGCTTTCCCGGCACGCCTCTGAGGTGGATGTGTACCACATGGGCAAATACAAGGGTCTGGGCTCCAGACACAATGTGCGCCACTGGGGCTGCCCCTGCAAGGAGGCGCGGATCGCCATGGCACATCATCACCGTTACTATTATTACCTCACCGGGGACAGGCGGCTGGAGGATATCTTTGAGGAATTAAAAGACAATGAGCTGAGCTTTTTCAATAAAGATCCCCTGGGAGATTTCTTTGACAAAAAGGATATGGTCTACCCCAGCCATGCAAGGAGCGGGCCGGACTGGTCTTCCCTGTGCTCCAACTGGATGACAAGATGGGAACGCTTTAACGATACCGCCTACCGGGACAAGATCGTGACAGGCATTGAGGACCTCAAAAAGGCTCCCCTACAGCTTGTGAGCGGCCCCGATTTTGAGTTTGACCCCAAAACCTGCCATCTGCGCTATATCGGAGAGAGGACGACCGGAGGCTGCCACCTGCAGGTCTGCATGGGAGCCCCTTCCGTCTGGACAGAGCTGGCGGAGCTTCTGGGGGACGAAGAGTGGAAGAACATGATCGCACAGCTGGGGCGCTTCTATTACCTCCCGAGAGAGGAACAGATGAAAGAGTCCAACGGGCTTGTGGGAGACAGGGAGTTTTCCCTGCCCTTTATGGCGGCTTCCGTGGCAGCCTACGGCGCATGGTATTTGAAGGATGATGTGCTGGCGGAGCGCACCTGGAAAATTTTACTTCAGACACTCCTGGGTGAGCAGAATGAGGAGGGCTTTGCAACGGTTGCGCTTGCAAACACCGGAAACAGAGAAAAACTCACGGAAATTCCCTGGATCTCCACCAATTTCACAGCGCAGTTCTGCTTAAATGCCATCATAGTTCTGGATTTTATCAGGGATAAGCTGCCGAAGACCATGCCGGAGGCGAAGAAACTGGTCGCCGGAGGTGAAAAACTTTACCACAAGGCGTAAATGTATGCTATACTTAATGAAAAGTTTCGCAGGGTCAGACTTGCACCAGGCTGCAGGTCTGACACAATTGACATGTATCCACACATGAAATATCGGGAAGGAGGCAGTTGCGTGAGCAGCATGAGAGGCATCGACACTCCTGTGAGGCAGCTTCGCAGGAGAGTTTTCAAAGAAGTGGCAACCCTTGCATACCAGTCAACCAACTTAAAAGATGACATGGAAGCCTTGCCCTACAAGATCGTCAACTATGAGGAATCCCAGTACCGGGAGAGTGTCTACAGGGAACGCGCGATCATAAGGGAACGGATCCGTCTTGCCATGGGTATGAGCTTGAGACCGGAAAACAGAGACCATCCGGGGCATCTGACCCAGGGGCTGGAGGAGAGCGACATTGATGAAAAATATTACGAGCCGCCTCTGATGCAGGTGATCCCTTCTGCATGCAACGCCTGTCCGGAAAACAGATATGAGGTCACGAACTCCTGCATGGGCTGCGTGGCGCACCCCTGCCAGAGTGTCTGCCCGAAGGGCGCTATTTCCATGGAAAACGGAAAGTCTGTGATCGATCAGGAAAAGTGTGTCAAGTGCGGAAAGTGCAGGGATATCTGTCCCTATGATGCCATCTGTCACAAGGAAAGACCCTGCAAGGCAGCCTGCGGTGTGAATGCGATCAAGTCCGACCGCTTTGACCGCGCCTATATTGACAATGACCTCTGTGTGTCCTGCGGCATGTGCATGGTGAGCTGTCCCTTCGGCGCCATTGCAGATAAGTCCCAGATTT
>CAYPSH010000080.1:3907-6562 GCA_964413445.1 uncultured Acetatifactor sp. | reverse complement strand
GAACATATATATTGTAAACGGAGGAATCAATATGGCATTGGGTAAAATCACCCCTAAACAGCAGGAAATCCTGGACTATATCAAAGAAGAAATCTTAAAGAAAGGCTATCCCCCTACGGTTCGTGAAATCTGTGAAACGGTACATTTGAAATCTACCTCCTCAGTACACTCCCATCTGGAGACGCTGGAGAAAAACGGTTATATCAGAAGAGACCCTACCAAGCCGAGAGCCATCGAAATCTGTGATGACAGCTTCCAGATGGTACGGACAGAAATGGTGAGCATCCCCGTCATCGGAAATGTTGCAGCCGGTCAGCCGATCCTGGCGGAAGAAAACATAGAGGAATATTTCCCTGTGCCCTCAGATCTCGTGCCTCATGGCGAATCCTTTATTTTGAATGTACGGGGTGAATCCATGATCAATGCCGGTATCCTGAACGGGGACAGAGTGTTTGTCAACTCCTGCAGCACAGCGGAAAACGGCGACATGGTAGTGGCCCTCATCGATGACTCTGCAACCGTAAAAACCTTCTACAAAGAGAACGGTCACATCCGTCTTCAGCCGGAAAACGACACCATGGAGCCCATCATTGTAGACAACTGCCAGATCCTCGGAAAGGTTTACGGGGTACTCCGCTTCTTCAGGCAGCCCGGCCGATAATATGTAATTTCGTTCTTCCCGGCGGAAGAAACAACAGCCCTGTAAAAATACCCTCGTCTTCTTTTGTGTAAACAGATTGTATTTACAAAAGAATTCCGTCGGTACTTTTACAGGGCTGTCACTTTTTTTAAAACACATCTCTCTAAGGCATCACTTAAATCTGACATTCATATAAGAAATAATCTCTTCCACGCATCTCTCAAATCCAAGTTTTGAGCTGTCGAGACATAAATCATAATTTCTGGCATCCGTCCATTCTCTGCCGGTATGGTATTTGTAATATTCAGCGCGGAACTTATCTGTCCTCTGGATCAGCTTTTCCAGATCCTTTGTACTCATGCTGTGTACCTTACCTGCCTGCTCCACGCAGAAGTCGTGAGGGGCATGGACAAAGACGCTGAGCACATTGTCATAATCTTTTAAGATAAAATCGGCACATCTCCCCACAATGACGCAGGACTCCTCTTCCGCCAGTCTGCGGATCACCTTTGCCTGATAATTGAACAGGTTGTCATTGGAAGTGAAATCGCTGCTTCCGGGCGGGATCAACTGCCCGCTGTAGACATTCGGCGTGTTTCCGAAAAACCAGGTTCCCTTCGGCTTTTCATCCGCGTTGACAAAGAGTGTTTCATTGATGCCGCTGTCTTCACTTGCAAGCTTTGCCAGTTCCTTGTTGTAAAAATGTACTCCCAGCCTTTTGGCCAGCATCTCACCGACGGTCCTTCCGCCGCTTCCGTACTGTCTGGCAATTGTGATCACAACATTCTCCATTTTTATGCCTCCAAACCATGATTATTTTTTGACTACAGATGTCTCAGTCACCAAGGTAGGCCTTCCTTACGGAATCATTGGAAAGAAGCTCCTCTGCCTTCCCTTCCAGCACGATCTTCCCGGTCTCCAGCACATATCCTCTGTCCGCGATGGAAAGAGCCTTTTTTGCATTCTGTTCCACGAGAAGCACGGTAGTTCCGCTCTTGCTGACTTTCTGAATGATATCAAAAATCTCATTTACAAAAATCGGTGACAGACCCATGGAGGGTTCATCCATCAGTATCAGTTTCGGATGGGACATCAACGCTCTGCCCATGGCAAGCATCTGCTGTTCGCCGCCGCTCAAGGTACCCGCAAGCTGATTCTGCCGCTCCTCCAGCCTTGGGAAACGCTCAAAGACTGTATGCAGGGTCTGTGCAATCTCATCCTTATCTTTTCTGGTATAGGCTCCCATTTTTAAATTCTGCAGCACCGTAAGCTGCGCAAACACTCTTCGTCCTTCCGGGACATGTGCCATTCCCATGGAGACGATCTTGTGCCCCGGCGTTTTTACGATATCGGCACCCTCAAAGGTAACTGTCCCCTCTTTCGGCGTGATCAGTCCGGATATGGTGTGGAGAATGGTAGTTTTACCGGCTCCGTTCGCACCGATGAGCGCGATGACCTCCCCCTCCTCCACATGAAAGGAAACGCCCTTGATGGCCTGGATCACGCCATAATATACTTTTAAATCCTTCACTTCAAGCATGGACATATCATTTTACCTCTCTAACCGTATTTTACTCTCCAAGATAAGCTTTGATCACTTCCGGATTGCTCAGCACCTCGGCAGTCTTGCCCTGGCAGAGTATCCGGCCGAAATTCAATACAGTGAGTTTTTCACAGATGCCGCCCACCAGTCTCATGTCGTGTTCGATCAGAAGGATCGTCATGTCGAAATGCTCCCTCACAAAGCCTATGGTATCCATCAGCTCCTGGGTCTCGTTGGGATTCATTCCCGCAGCCGGTTCGTCCAGGAGAAGAAGCTTCGGCTTTGTGGCGAGGGCTCTCGCAATCTCCAGCTTACGCTGTTTTCCGTAAGGCAGATTAGAAGCAAGAGTATCGGCCTCTCCGTCCAGCTCGAAAACCTTCAGCAGTTCCAGTGCCTCCTCCTGCATCTGCTTCTCTACTCTGCGGTAGCCCGGAAGCCTTAAAATACCTTCTATTGTGTGATACTGCAGATG
>CAYPSH010000080.1:0-3807 GCA_964413445.1 uncultured Acetatifactor sp. | reverse complement strand
TCCCTTTGATTCCTTATGTTTTAAGCCCTTGAGCCTGAGTGCCGTTCTCTCACGCCAGCGGATGCAGGCAGGTGCCCAGTTAAAGAGCATCATTGCGATCAGAACGATTGCATAGATCAGCATACGGTAGTCATTGAGACCTCGAAGGAGCTCCGGCAGAAGTGTCAGGATCACTGCGGAGATCACGGAACCTCTGATATTTCCGATACCGCCCAGCACAACAAATACAAGTATCATAATCGACATATTGTAGCCGAAGTTTTTCGGGAGTGCGATCAGCGTGGAGAGATTATGTGCATACAAAACGCCCGCCATTCCGGCCAGCGCAGCAGACACGGAAAAAGCCATCAGCTTATACTTCGTGATATTGATACCGACTGATTCCGCCGCAATGACATTATCCCTGATCGCCATGATCGCACGTCCGTCTCTGGAATGGATCAGGTTCAGAACGATGAACAGCGTCAGCAAAAGCAGTACAATCCCGATAGTAAAATTAGAATCATTGGGAGTGCCCGTGATGCCCTGCGCACCCTGGATGATCATCTTCCCGTTCTCGGACAGATTCAGATCGATAGCGCTGTTTGCAGAAAAATGTAAGCCGTTCTCGTCAATCCCCACATAGAGAATGTTGACAATGTTCTTGATGATCTCACCGAAAGCCAGAGTGACGATAGCAAGATAGTCTCCCTTCAGCCTGAGGACCGGAATGCCGATCAAAATGCCGAAAATGCCTGCGCAGATCGCACCGATGAGCAGCGCAAGGAAAAATCTGAGACCGGAGGACGGGATCACGTCCTGCATACATTTTGAGAAAAAAGCGCTGGTGAACGCGCCCACGCACATAAAGCCCGCATGTCCGAGGCTTAAGTCACCGAGAATGCCGACCACAAGGTTCAGGGACACGGCCAGGATGGCATAGACGCAAAGCGGAACCAAAAGTCCCTTGATCAGATTGGAGACAACCCCCGCCGCCATCAGTACCTCCATCAATATGTAGGCTGCAAGGATCATGCCGAAAGTGATCAGGTTGCTCTGCAGATTCTTATTTTCTTTGATTTTTGTCATAAACTTCGTCATGGTCTTTTCCCCCTTAAACCTTTTCCTGCAGATTCTTGCCGAGAATACCGGTGGGCTTGATCAAAAGCACAATGATCAGCACGGCAAACACAATGGCGTCTGCCACCTGGGAAGAAATATAGGCCTTTGCAAAGATCTCGATAATGCCGAGCAGTATACCGCCGATAAAAGCACCGGGAATGGAACCGATCCCGCCGAAGACAGCGGCCACGAAAGCCTTGATACCGGGCATAGAGCCTGTATAGGGAGACAGGGAGGGATAGGCGGAACAAAGCAGCACGCCCGCAATGGCTGCCAGCGCAGAACCGATTGCGAAGGTGAGGGCTATGGTTCCGTTTACGTTGATTCCCATAAGCTGTGCAGCGCCTTTATCCTCTGAGACCGCAAGCATCGCCTGGCCGGCCTTTGTCTTGTTGATGAAAAGCATGAGGCAGGCCATGATCAGGAGACAGGAGACGATGGTTACAACGGTCTCACCTGTAATGATGATCTGTCCGTCTGCAAGTTTTATGGAATCCATGGAAACGACAGAGGTAAACGACTTGGTATTGCTGCCGAAGATCAAAAGTGCGACATTCTGCAGCAGATAGCTGACGCCGATTGCCGTGATCAGCACGGCAAGAGGGGAAGATGCCTGCCTGAGAGGCTTGTAGGCAATCCTCTCGATCACCACTCCCAGCAGTGTACACATAACTACTGCAGCCAGCACCCCGACTGCAGGCGGAAGTCCCATTGTGCTGCATATGGTATAGGTTGTAAACCCGCCGACCATAATGACATCCCCATGCGCGAAATTCAACATTTTTGCTATGCCGTAAACCATGGTGTAACCCAGAGCAATTAGGGCATATACACTTCCAAGACTGATTCCTCTGATCAAATATGTCACAAAACTCATATGGACCTCCACTCTGCTTTTTGTTTTTGCAGACGTTTATTTTCAATTACAGAAAGAGGGCTGCCCTTGCGGCAACCCTCTCTGGTTACAAAATTTACATTGCCTTGTAAGCACCATTTTCAATTATAACTGCCTTAGGAGCCTTATTGGGTTCTCCGTCTGCATCCCAAACGATGCCTTCACCGGTCAGACCGTCAATGGAAATCTCTACAAAAGCACTCTTCAGGGCTTCGCAGATCTCAGAAACGCTGTTGGAAGGTGTCACACCGCTCTTCTCAATAGCTGCCTTGATCGCATAGACACCATCGTATGCATCTGCAGCAAACTGGTTGGGAACCTCTCCGAATTTCTCCTGGTAAGCTGTCACAAATTTTACAGTCAGATCATCAGTCGCATCTGCGGCGAAAGGTGTCAGGAGCATAACGCCCTCAGCAAGGCTTACATCAAAGTTGTCAACACCGGTCAGGATGCCGTCCATGCCGTCCACGCCGAAGAACATAGGAGCATATCCCATAGAGTTTGCCTGTGTCAGGATCAGGGATGCCTCCTGATAGTAGATAGGAAGGAATACAAGTTCAGCACCTGCATCCTTTGCCTTCTGGAGCTGTACGGAGAAGTCTGTAGCATTGTCTGCTGTGAAGGCTTCTACGGAAACGATCTCAAAAGGCTGGCTTGCAGCACCGCTGGCAAAGCTCTCATAGATTCCGGTGGAATATGCGGTAGAGCTGTCATAGATGACTGCAACCTTGGATGCCAGATTGTTCTCGCCTATGTAACGTGCGCTTGCAGCTCCCTGTGCGGGATCGGAGAAGCATACACGGAAGTTGTTGTCATACTGTGTACACTCAACGGAAGATCCTGAAGGGGTGAGCTGGAACATATTGTCTTCCTTTGTCTTTTCTGTTACTGCGATACAGGGAGCGGAAGTAACGCTTCCGAGAATGATCTGAGCGCCCCAGTCCTTTAAGGTGTTGTAAGCGTTGACGGATTTCTCTGCGTCATGCTCATCATCCTGGAAATTCAACTCCAGCTTATAGCCGTTTACACCGCCTGCCTCGTTGATCTCATCAACAGCCAGCTGAGCGGCATTTGCTACTGCCTGACCGTATGCAGCCGCACCGCCTGTAGTAGGTCCGATGCCGCCAATCTTAAATGTGTCTGAAGAACCACTGTTGCTTGAGCTGCCGCAGCCTGCCATAGAGAGAACCATTGCAGAAGCCAGAGCGGCACTGACAAATTTGTTAAATTTTTTCATAACATTCTCCTCCTTTTGGTTTGCCGGATTGCAAAAACAAAGCTTTTCCGGGTTCAACGATTGTATACAAGTATAATCATTGTTTTTACAATCATACGCCACAGTTTTTTCTTTGTCAATATTTAATTGCTTTTTTCTGAAAAACTCTGTAAAAAGGAGTGCATAAAACAGAAAAAAAAGCAAATATTATTTCTGACGGATTTCAAAATCTGCTAAAACCAAGAGGTAACCGGAGGGTAAAAAATGGGAAACAAATATCTTGACGGGACTGCGCTTACTGTTGTGATCATCGGTGCAGTCAACTGGCTGTTGATCGGTCTGTTTAAATTTGACCTTGTCGCCTTTCTGTTTGGTGATATGTCGTGGCTTTCCAGAGTGGTTTATACACTGGTGGGCATCTGCGGACTTTATATGCTCAGCTTCTACATGCACCTCGGAGAAAAAGAGAACTGAATGTAAGGCCGAAAAAAACAGCCCGGTCAAAATACCGAGGCTGTTTTTTTCGGCTGCCTGCCCGGAAGTCTGACAAGCTGCCGGGGAACTGCTGTCCCAGTGCGTCTACAGACTTGCCGGA
>CAYPSH010000079.1:4325-6658 GCA_964413445.1 uncultured Acetatifactor sp. | reverse complement strand
TCCACCCACATGGAAGAGCTGCAGGCGAGAGTGGTGTATGAGAAGGCGAGTGTCGGCCTTGCATTCGACGGAGATGCGGACAGACTGCTGGCAGTGGATGAAAACGGACGGATCGTGGACGGCGACCAGATCATGGCGATCGTCGGCAATTATATGAAGAGCAGGGGCAAACTCAAAAAGGACACCATTGTCGCCACCATCATGAGCAATCTCGGTTTCTTTTTGATGGGGGAGAAAAACAACCTGACGATAGAACAGACCAAGGTGGGAGACCGATATGTGCTGGAGCGCATGAAGGAGATCGGCGCAAGCCTCGGAGGCGAACAGTCCGGCCACATTATCTTCCTGGATGAAAACACCACGGGAGACGGACTCCTGAGCGCCCTGCACCTTCTGCAGGTGATGGTGGACACGGGCAAGAGCCTGTCAGAACTGGCACAGGTGATGGAGGTGCTCCCTCAGGCGCTGGTGAATGCCAAGGTGGCAAACCATAAGAAGGATAAATATATGGAATACCCGGAGATCGCATCGGCAATCGCCGCACTGGAAAAGAAATTTGCCGGGGAGGGGCGCGTCCTCATCAGACCCTCCGGCACGGAGCCGTTGGTGAGAGTTATGATAGAGGGGAAAGACCAGCAGGTCATCCGGGAGGAAGCGGAAAAGCTGGCAAGCCTCATCCAGGATGTGATGTTCTGAGAAAATGCTGATGAAACTGGCAAATAAATATCTTGTGAATATACCGCGAGCATGTTATAGTTAATACCAGAAGTAGAAAATGGAGGGATGGCATATGGTAAGCCAGAAAGTAGTTATCAAAAATCCCACCGGGTTGCATTTAAGACCTGCAGGAATCCTATGTAAAGAAGCGATGCAGTTCAAGTCGTTGATTACATTTACATTCAAAGAGAGCACGGCAAACGCAAAAAGCGTGTTGAGTGTTTTAGGCGCATGCGTAAAATGCGGAGATGAGATTGAATTTGTCTGTGAAGGTGAAGATGAGCAGGAAGCATTGAAAACGCTGGTTCAGGCAGTGGAAAGCGGATTGGGAGAATAAAATGGCAGCTGCGCTCACAGGTGCCGCAAGCCAAATGGAAATGAAAACGGGATGTCTCGTAAGAGGCATCCCGTTTGTTGCATAGTGGTGCGCCTCACGGCGCACGAAAATAAGCTACCGGAATGTGAAGTTGTCGCCGTCCTCGACGATGCAGACCATGGTCTTTCCGGTGTTCAGGACGATCTCGTTGCCATAGTCATCGTAATATCTGGTGGCGCCGTAATCGCTTGTCTTTTCCCAGGTGACATGAATGCCCTTGCCGTTCGTGAAGTACCAGCCGTCCCTTGTGGTGTCGTGACACTGGAACGCCAGATAGCCCTCCCCGATCTCCTCGACCTTTACATTCTGTACCAGAATGTTCTTAAAACTCAGCTGCTTTCCGGAGGCATCCACATGGGGACCGTCACTGCTGCCGGAAAGATGCTGGAAGCGGTAATAGAGCCCGTCCTCCTCGTTGTACTCAAAATAACATCTGGTGAGCGGATAACAGCCGGACATGTCAATGTACACTGCCTTTTCGGCTTCGTTCCCGTACTGCGTCAAAGCATTGGGATTTGCCTTGGTGGTAAACCGGTAGTGGTAGGAATCCGCAAGTCCTCTGTCCTTCAGGGAATAGCCCTTCCGGTTGACCGCCGCAAGAAGACCCTTGCCGGAAACATAGGCGTTGTGGGGAGCTGAGCGGTCAGTGGAGCGGAAAAAGGCATCGCTGTCGCTCGTCTCGTCAATATCCTGGGTGTAGGGCTCCGCCATCAGCTCATTGATAAAGAAGGGGCCGCCCACATGCACGATAAAGGCATCCCACTCGAAAGCCCAGTAGGCGTAATAGCTTCTGAGGCTTCGGACGTTCCCGATCTTGTCCAGATCCTGCCAGCCTTCATAGATGGCCATCAGCCGGGTCATCCGGCCCTCCACATTTGCCTCATAGAGGACGGAAGCCTCCGAGAGATTGTAGTGGGGGACAGCGCCCGCTTCGTTGGCTACCATAACGGCAATGGGGCGTGTGGCTGCGGTTTCCGCAGAAACCCATTCGTTGGTGAGACGGCTGCGGACCATGCCCTCTTCGGGCGGCTGCGAATCATCCTCCGTGACAATGGTCAGGCTTCCGGTGTCGGAAACGCTTCCGCCGGGAAGGTCGGAAACAGACTCGGAAGTCTCGGGTTCTGAAGTTAGTGGAGTTTTGACAGACTCCTGCTCACCGCAGGAACACAGCAAAAGCGCCGCTGCCGCCACAACTCCGATGAATCTTTTTTTCATATGTGTCCTCGAATCTTTTGTTTTG
>CAYPSH010000079.1:0-4225 GCA_964413445.1 uncultured Acetatifactor sp. | reverse complement strand
GGGAGAAAAAATTAAGGAATGCATGCGGTAATCAGCTTGTCCTTGCGGTTTTGAATGAAAAATAGTATACTGAAGCCAAACGTGGAAAAGGAGACGGGAGAATCTATGAGTCTGTTGAGCGTCATTGTGCCGTGCTACAACGAAGAGGAAAGCGTGGCGCTTTTCTATGAGGAACTGATAAAAAATGATTCCTATTTCAAGCAAAAACAGATCGATCTGGAAATAATATATATTAATGACGGCTCTAAGGACAGGACTGCTCTGGAGGTTAAAAAACTCCATCAGACGGATGAGCGCGTGCATCTGGTGTCCTTTTCCAGAAATTTCGGAAAAGAGGCTGCCATGTATGCGGGGCTGGAGCATTCCAAAGGGGATTATGTGGTGATGATGGATGTGGACCTGCAGGATCCCCCCTCCCTCCTGCCGGAAATGTTTTCTTATCTGGAGCAGGGCTATGACTCTGTGGCCACCAGAAGGGTCAGCCGCAAGGGGGAGCCTCCCGTCAGAAGCTTCTTTGCCAGAATGTTTTACCGCCTGATGAAAAAAATATCAAAGACTGAGATCATGGACGGGGCGAGAGATTACCGCCTGATGACGAGACAGATGGTGGACGCCATTCTGTCCATGCAGGAGTATAACCGATTCACCAAAGGGATTTTCGGCTGGGTCGGCTTTGACACAAAATGGCTGGAATATGAAAATGTGGAGCGGGTAAAGGGAGAGACAAAGTGGAATTTCTGGAAGCTCTTTCTCTATTCCCTGGATGGCATTACCGCCTTCTCGACGATGCCCCTGATGCTGGCGAGCGTGGTGGGCGTACTGTTCTGCCTGTTTGCCTTTGTCATGATCATCTTTATCATTGTGAGAAAGCTGATCTTCGGAGACCCGGTTTCCGGCTGGCCTTCCCTGGTGTGCATCATTCTGATGACAAGCGGTGTGCAGTTCTTCTGTACAGGTATTTTGGGGCAGTATCTCGCCAAAACCTATATGGAAGTAAAGAGGCGTCCTGTTTATCTGGTAAAGGAAGAATTATGACTGAGGTACCCTTCCCGGAAGAAAAAATTCTTCCGAAAAAATCCTTAAGCTATTTACAACAATGCATTATTATATTAAAATATAATGGTTCTTTGCAGTGACAGAGTGGTAATCGTGGCAGCAAATTTTGAAAATGAACTGCTAATCGGCATAAGAAAGGGGACCTGACATGGAGATTAACACTTTGACAGATTGGGAACTGGAAAGGTATATAACAGATATAATGCTGGATATAGGAGTGCCTGCGCACCTCAAGGGATATCATTACCTGAGAGATGCAATTCTGCTATCGGGTAGAGATATGGAGGTGGTGGGCAGCGTGACCAAACTGCTGTACCCCACGATTGCAAAGCATTTCAAGACGACGGACCAGAAGGTGGAACGGGCTATCCGCAATGCCATCGAGGTATCCTGGAACAGAGGAAATGCGGCGACATTTGAGAAAATGTTCGGCTATTCTGCGCGGTCAGGCAGGACGAGACCTACAAATAGTGAATACATAGCGAGAATTGCAGATATGATTCGGCTTGACATCAAGGCTATGTAAAGGGGAATAAAGACTCTTTTGCTGTAACGGAATGAAGAAGGGCAGTCGGTGCTTGCGCCGCCTGCTTTTTCTTGTGCAGGAGCGGATAATATGTTAAAATAAGGAAAAAATTGCGGAGTAAGCGTATATGATGAAAAAATATTCTCCCGCAGATCTGGTGCCGGCGACGGCGGCTGCCGTCATCGGAAGTGCGGAAATAGCGCATCTGTGCGGATTGCTTTTGAACAGACCTTTTTCTTTCTGCCAGACGATGTTCGGGATTTTAAGTGCGGTGGTACTGATCGCCGCTGTATGTGCTTTTGTTTACGGAATCAAAAAATCAAAAAAGGAAAAGGCTGTCTGTCGGGAAGGAAGAGGGCTTTTTTTCCTGTTCCTTCTGATCGCATTCTCTCAACTGATCTTTATCCTGACAAATGAGAACCAATATTTAACCGGCGACATGACAGTGGAGACAGCTGTCTCCTTTTTACAGACAGATGCGATCTACCGGGTGAATCCCCTGACGGGACAAGCCTATGTGCAGGGACTCCCCTCCAGGATCAAGGTGCTTTGCCTGCCCACTCTTTACGCGGCAGCCGCAGGGCTTTTCCCTTTTCTGGAGCCCCGGGAGTGGATCACAAGAGTTATCCCATGTCTGACCCTTGTCTGCTGTTATGCCTCCTACGGATGTCTGGGAGAATTCCTTTTTCCGAATCAAAAAAAGAAACAAAATGTGTTTCTGATCGCGGTGGCGCTGGTACTCTGGGCGGCAGATGCCTGCTACGGGCTGGATGGCTTCGGCATTTTATACAGCGGCTGGAGGGGAGTGACGATCCGAAACGCTGTGCTCCTTCCCTGGACGGTGTCCTTAAGCCTGCGAAAGAGGTGGGCGGCGGTGCTTCTGTGCGTGATCGCCGAGGCCTGCATTGTGTGGACCCTGTACGGAATGGGCGCCTGCCTGCTTGTGGCAGCCGGGATCTGCGTGACGGATCTTGCGCGGAGAAAAGCGGAGCAAAGAAAAGCTGTTAAAACGGCGGAATGAGAGGAAAAGATGGCAGAACTTCTGAAGAATGCCTGGCTTGGCTGGCGGAGCTTTACGGAGGCGGGAAAGCTTCCGGCGCTTCTGGCAGCGAGTCTGATCGCCTTGTGGCTGTCGGGACAGACCTCCGGGAAAAAAACATTGACAATATACACTTCCATCGCGGCGGCCTGCTGTGTGTTCCCGGTGACGGCTGCGGGGCTGATGCTCTATCAGACTAAATTTTATGATTATCAGTGGGTGTGGAGCTTTGTGCCTATGACCGCTGTCATCGCCTGGGGAGCGGTGGAATTTCTGCGGGAATGCTGGCCCGGGCTGAGAAGCAGTGAATGGAAAAAGGGGCTTCCCGGCGTGCTGTTTCTGGTGGTTCTGCTCCTCTTAAGCAGCGGGGCAGGCGGCGTTTCCCGGGAAGACGGCACGGAAACCGGGGAGAGAAAGCAGGCGGAAGAGCTGCTGTCCGGGATCCGGGAGAATATGCCGGAGGGAGAGATCTGCCTTTGGGCGCCAAAGGAAATCCTGGAGTATGCCAGAGAAGAGGAAAACCCTGTGCAGCTTCTCTACGGCCGGAATATGTGGGATGAATGGCTGAATGCTTATTCCTATGATGCGCCCTCGGAGGAGATGAAGAGCCTGTATCAGTGGATGGAGGAGGAAGCTGTCACTGCCGCTCCTGCTGAGATTGTCCGCAGCGTGCGGACGGCTGTGGAGGCCGGAGCCAACTGCGTGCTCCTGCCGGGAGAAATACAGGAGAATGCCGTCGAGCGCGTGGGAAGAGCGCTGCACATGAATGTGCTTCGCCTTGGGGACTACTACTTTTTGGACGTATGAGGAAGACAACAGTGAATGACAGGATAAGTATCATTGTTCCGGTGTATAACGCGGAGAAATATATCGTGGAAACCATGGACTGCGTCCGCGCCCAGACCTATACCGACTGGGAGCTTCTCCTTGTGGAGGATTTCTGCACCGACGGGACGGCGGACCGGATCCGGAAATATATGGAAGAAAAACAGGATAACCGCATCCGTCTGATCCGGCAGCCCGCCAACATGGGGGCGGCCAAAGCGAGAAACAGAGGTCTGGCGGAGGCGCAGGGCAGATACATTGCCTACCTGGATGCGGACGATCTGTGGCCGCCCTGCAAGCTGGAGCATGAGCTGGCGTTTATGGAGGAAAAGAATGCCGCTTTTGTGTTTACCGGCTACGAATTTGCGGATGAATCCGGAAAGGGCACCGGAAAGGTTGTGAGGGTGCCGGAGACACTCTGTTACAGGCAGGCGCTGAGCAATACCACCATCTTTACGACCACAGTTATGTTTGACACGGAAAAAATAGACAGACAGCTCCTCGAAATGCCCCTGATCAAGAGCGAGGACACGGCGCTGTGGTGGAAGGTGCTGCGAAACGGATATACCGCATACGGGCTGGACGAGAACCTGGCGCTGTACAGGCGCCCGGCAAAATCCCTGTCCTCCAACAAGCTGGAGGCACAGCGCCGCATCTGGGCGCTCTACCGCAGGGAGGAGGGCCTCAGCATCCCGCGCAGCGCATGGCACTTCCTCTTCTGGGCGATCCGCGCCGTCAAGCGCCGACTGTAAAATGCATAACACTGTACGAAATTAAAA
>CAYPSH010000078.1:0-6871 GCA_964413445.1 uncultured Acetatifactor sp. | reverse complement strand
TAGTGTCCTGCCACCATGCCCGGTATGTAGCCTTCAGGCCCTTTTCCGGTATGCTCCCTGTAAATGCAGCGGATATCACTGCCGCAGATGGTGGTTGCCTTCGTCTGGATCAGCACCTGTCCGTACCCCGGTGTGGGCACCTCAAAATCCTTCAGTTCTACTGTGCTGTTCCCGGGCAGCACCGCACCCTTCATCAACATTTTGACTGCCATGACTCTTATTCCTCTCTTCCTTTTATGGTAGATGTTTTGTTTGTCTAATGGCATAATAGCATTTTCCACTGCTAAAAATAATATATATCTGCGACAAATATACTTTTTTGTGTCGCCTTTTCGCATTTTTCTTGTTTTTCGCCGCCGGTGATGCTACAATTTTCTTAAAAATCCACGGAGTGCAGAAACTATGAAAGATTTAGAAATTTCATTTAAGATCGATGATGTAAGCTTTGCGGTCACGAACATTTCCAACAAGCTCATCACCTCCGCTTATCCCAGGCACTGTCATGGAAAAAACAGTTATGAAGTACACTATATCCCGATTGGATATGGCACAGTTATCGTTGACAATGTCCCATACAGCATATCGCCGAACACACTGTACATAACGGGGCCGAATGTCATGCACGAACAGATCTCGGACCAACAGGAGCCCATGTCTGAGTATGGAATCAATTTTGATGTTGTATGCAGGAGTGAAAATGCCGGAAAAGGCGGCAAGATCGGTCTGTTTTTAGCGAATGATTTCTGGTTCGGACAGGACAGCCAGAATATGGCCGTAGTCTTCAGACAGATATTTGACGAGCTGACCAACAGATATACGGGATATGTCAGCAGCCTGGAAGCGCTGTGCAAAATGCTGATCATTCTGATCGTCAGAAATTATGAAAAAGCTTCCCGGAGTTTCAGCATTGTGCCGGGATTTTCTTTAAATACAGCGAGGAACCTGACGGTGGAGGAAGCCTTCCTGTATGAATACAAAACGATAACCATGGACTCTCTCTCTGAGAAAATCGGGCTGAGCAGAAGACAGATCGAAAGGCTGTTAAAGGAACAGTATGGGAAAACCTTTCTGCAGAAAAGGACGGAGGCGAGAATGTCCGCAGCCCTTATATTGCTCGAGTCAAAAAAAACAGTCAGCCAGGTCGCGGAGCTGGTGGGCTATTCCTCCTGCGAACATTTTACGCATGCCTTTAAGCAGTTTTACGGGAAATCGCCCCGGGATTATATGGCGGCCCGCAGGCCGGGGATCATTTCTCCGGATACATCCAGCCGGCGTATTCCAGGATAGTCTGGTTTTCCATGCGCTTGTCGGATTTCTGCATCTGCTTGCGGTAGTCTCTGGGAGACAGCTGCATGATCTTGATAAAATAGCGGTTAAAGCTGGACACGGAGTGAAAGCCGACGGCCTCGGAGATGTTTAAGATGGAATCCTCCGTGCTGCGCAGCAGATTGCAGGCTTTTGTGATCCTTGTGTTGTTGATAAAGTCCAGCGGAGAAGTACCCATGATGTCGTGAAAGACCCGGCGGAAATGGGTGGGACTCCAGTGGCACAGATCGGCCAGATGCTCTATGGTAAACTGGCTGTGATAATTTTCTTCTATATAATCCAGGGCGGGAGCGATCACAAGGGCATTGTCCCTTTCTTCCGTCTCGTGGGTGTCTTCTGACTGGTCTGTGTTCGGCAGGCTGTCATCTCTTTGGCTCTCTTTGGAGGCCGTTTTGCTGCCCCCCCCGGTTCTTTCCTGATTTTCAATCCGCAGCAGTTCAATATAGAGGGACAGAAGCAGCCCTTTTGCACTCAGCTGATAGCTGGGCTTCTGCTCCTCCAGCTCCCTTATGACGGAGAGGACAAGCTGGTAAACGAAAGGGTATTTCTCCTGGCTTAAGATAGGGAGAAAGCTTTTGGAGGATATGACGGAAAAGTCATAGTTTTTCCAGGCGGCAGGCAGCATATTGCGGAAAAGCTCCTGCGGGTCCAGATAAATATAGGACCAGTGGCTTTCCGTGCCCGGGGAACTGTAGGTGGTGTGGGGAATGTTTTTGGGAATGACGGTCACGTCTCCGGCCTTGAAGGAAAGGGGTTCACCGAAGAATTCGATACAGCCGCTGTCGGAATGACAGATGCCGATCTCCAGACAGTTGTGAAAATGAAGGCGTCCGCTGGGAACATCCGAAATCTTCCAGTAGTCGCCGGACAAAAGCAGCACGGGAAAGTGCATGGGCAGATAATAACTCCTGTATTCTGTGACGGTACCTTTTTGCTTTGCCATAGGTTGTTCTCCTTGCCTTCAGCTTGTAGATTTCACACAAACAGACTCTAAATCATCTTTCTATAAACTATATATAGCAATGAAATCAAAGAAAATCAACCATATATTTCGAAAACAATTATCTGTTTACTTTCAGTATCGTTAGACTTCCATAAAAAACCAGGCAAAACCAGATAAAAAACATGTTAAAATAACCACAAAATCCGCAGATCCGGAAGAAAAAATAAGTAAAAAGTCATATGCCGAAAAACGAACATGATAATAAATGTTCGTTTTTGCACAGTTTTCAAATTAGATTGATTAGAAATCTATGGCGACATGTATGATAATAGCCTTACAGACATACAAAAACTGTACAAATTGACGGTTTATACAGGTAACGACGGAGGAGGTCACATATGGCAAGAAAAAGTGATGCCAACAAGGTGGTCGTAAAGACAAAAACCACCTGGAAAAAAGCTTTTAAGAGAGACTGGCAGTTGTATCTGCTCCTCTTATTCCCGTTAGCAATGGTATTTATTTTTAACTACGCAGCGTACCCGGGTCTGAGAATGGTATTTATGGATTACAAGCCGGCGAAGGGTTATTCGGGAAGCGAATGGGTCGGCTGGGCCACCTTCGCGAAGATTTTCAAGGACGCTGACTTTGTCAGAGCATTGAAGAGCTCTATCGTATTTAACCTTTTGGATCTGATCATCGGTTTCCCGATGCCCATCATCCTGGCGCTGATGTTAAATGAGCTGCGCTATCCCAGATTCAAGAAGGTGACGCAGACGATCCTGTATCTGCCCCACTTCCTCTCCTGGGTTATCATCGGATCTGTTGCCTACACCATGTTCCGTACCAGCAGCGGTCTTGTGAACATCGCACTGGTGAACTCGGGTATCATCGATTCGGGCATCAACTTCATGGGTGAGAAATGGCACTGGGCTGTGGTTTACCTGCTGGTCGGCGTATGGCAGGGCATGGGATGGGGCACCATCATTTATCTGGCAGCCATCACAGGAATCAGCGGCGAGCTGTATGAGGCGGCCATGATCGACGGCGCCGGCAGATGGAAGAGAATGTGGCACATCACACTCCCCGGCATCAAGGGAACGGTTGTAACGCTTTTGATCATGAACCTGGGCCGTCTGATGGGAAGTAACTTCGAGCGACTCGACCAGTTCGGCAACACGCAGGTAAAGGATTTCCAGTATCAGCTGGCAATCTACATATATGATAAAGGTCTTTCGGGCGGTAAGTTCAGCATGGCAACGGCAGTAGGTCTGTTCCAGTCGATTGTCGGACTTATCCTGGTTCTTTTGGCCGACAAGGTAGCCAAGAAGCTCGGCGAAGACGGATTGCTGTAGGAGGTGAAGGAAAATGGCTAAGAAAAAAGAAGAAGTAATACGCGGTGCTGAAGTCACCAGCGATGGCAGCAGAGCCATAAACAAATTCCGGATCAGTGATTTCGTCATGATGGCGGTCATCGTCATCCTCTGCCTGACCTGTATCATCCCGTTCATCCATCTGGCTGCAAAGTCGATCTCCAGCGATGCGGCGGTTGTGGCAAAGCAGGTTTTCCTCTGGCCGAAAGGGATCACCTTTGCGGCATACAAGTCCATCTTTATTGACGGCGGACTGACCTACTCCATGGTATACAGTGTGATCGTCACATTGATCTTCACTTTTCTCGGCATGGTGGTATGTACCTGTGCGGCTTATCCCCTCTCCAAGAGGAGACTGAAGGGAAGAACCTTTTTCACCTTCCTTTTGATGTTCCCCATGTACTTTGGCGCAGGTCTGATCCCTGCTTACCTGCTGATGAAGAACCTGCATCTGATCGACAATATGTGGGTATTGATCCTGCCCCTGATCTACTCGCCCTACAACATGCTGATCATGAAGACCTCTCTTCAGACCAGCATCCCGGACAGCCTGGAGGAATCCGCTTTCCTGGACGGCGCATCCAATCTCCAGATCCTGTTTAGGATCGTGTTACCGTTGTCCAAGCCGGTGCTTGCGACCCTTTCCCTGTTCTATGCGGTAGGACGCTGGAACTCCTATGCGGACAACAAGTACTACATCAAGACAGATACCTTAAAGATGGCGCAGTACAAGCTCTCCCAGATGGTAGCTTCCGCATCGGAGGCGCAGACGATCTCCCTCTCCGAGGCGGCGGCAGTGAGCAGTACTCCCGAGGTGCTTCAGGCGGCGGCCATCATGGTTGTCACCATCCCCATCATCTGCATCTATCCTTTCCTTCAGAAGTACTTTGTGAAGGGCGTTATGATCGGAGCAGTGAAAGGCTAGGTAGTTTACCCGGGAAACCGGGGTTAAAATAAACTATACATTTTTTAAGGAGGAATCAATTATGAAGAAGAATACTCTTCAGAAGGCTCTTGCCACAGCACTTGTCGGCGCTATGGCAGTGGGTACCTTAAGCGCATGCGGAAGCAGTGACACAACAACAACCGCATCAAGCACAGCAGCATCCACAGAGAGCAGTGCTGCAGCATCCACAGAGAGCAGCGCAGCAGCTTCCAGCGAGGAAACTGCAACAGATGCCGTAGCAGGCATCGAGGGTTACGAGGCATTTGCTGACACAGTAACTCTGACAATCCCTGTTTATGACAGAGGTAAGGAAGGCGTTCCTGCCATCGGCACAGGCGACAACTACTGGGAGGGATGGCTTCAGGAGAACTTCGGTGACCAGTACAACATCCAGCTGAAATTCCAGCCTATCACACGTTCAGACGTTCTGACAGACTATGCGCTGCTTGCAGCTGCTGACGATCTGCCTACCATCCTGATGGAGTATGACTATCCCAAGCAGGCACAGTGGGTTGCTGACGGCTATCTGACAACCTATGACATGGACGAGTTCGCATTCATCGCTCCTACCTACTATCAGAGAATGGTTGACCTGGATCAGATCCAGTACACAACCATGAACGATGAGACCTACTTTGTACTTGCTGAGAGACCTTACTACAACACAAACTACACCTTCGTAACCTGGTATCGTATGGACTGGCTGGAGCAGGTTGGCTATGACCACATCCCTGCAACCCGTGCTGAGTATGTAGATGCCATGACAAAGATCCAGGAGGCTGGCATCAGCGAGCATCCCGCAGGAGGCTCCATGACAACCGGTACTTCCGGAATGGACCAGAACTACGCTTACAGAGACTATCCTACCGATGAGGAAGAGTGGGCTATGTACGGCGACTACGCTATCCCTTCCCTTGGATGGGAGCCCAACAAGAAGCTGCTTCAGAGAGCAAACGAGGATTACAACCTTGGCTTCACAGATCCTGACTACTACACCATTGACTCCGCAACAGCAGAGGCTAACTTCATCAATGGCCTGACCTATTCCTACAGCGCTTACATTTCCGCTGATATGCCTGTTCTCACATCCTTCTATGAGAACAACCCGGATGCAAAGCTTGCTATCGGCGTTCAGAACAATGTTGCTGACGAAGAGGGCGGCACAGTTCCTGCATTCCGTTCCAACAACCCCTTCGGTATGATGATCGGCTTCTCCTCCATGGCTACCGAGGATGAGATCAAGGCTGCTATGATGTACATGGAGTGGATGACTCAGGAAGACAACCTGTTCACCTTCCAGTGGGGTATCGAGGGTGAGAACTACACCGTAGGCGATGACGGACTTCCCGTATCTGTTGCTGATTACAGCGGAGAGTATACTCAGGGCTTCAACAACAACAAGGACTACTGGTGTGTTACCATCGAGGCAAGAAATGCCGGTACCATCGAGGATATGATCAAGGCTTCTTCTCCTCAGGGACTTCCTCAGGACTTCACAGACGACCTGATCGAGAACTACTACAATCAGGTAGCTGCATGGGAGATGGGTTGGGTTCCTACAGACTGCATGTTCGCAACCGATATCTCTGCAGTGAGCGAGTATCAGGGAACTCTGCTTTCTCTGTATGCTGAGCTTCGTGACAAACTTGTAATGTGCGATCCTTCTGAGTTTGATGCCCTGTATGAGGAGTGCGCTCAGAAATATGCAGATGCAGGTTACGCTGAGATCGCTGCTGAGAGACTTGAGGCTCTGCAGAACGGCTTAAGCTCCAGAATGGAATAGTTTCTGAACAGGACTTATCCATAGCATTTGTAAAAGCTACAGCCCCCCGGCATAGGCTGGGGGGCTGTCTTATACACAGCGTTTATCAGAAAAGTCTTTGTCAGAGGTTTTAGACAAGGGATCAGTGCAGACTGATTTTTTGTCTAAGACCGCCTGGGAAAGCCCGGCGGCAGGTAGGGTTACAGACAAGTTTGTTTTAAGGGAACGGAGGAAATGTATGTTAAAGCTTGAGTATGACAAAAAAGAGATTGAAGAGGTCATTGACAGGATAGTCAAAAAGACCATGAATATGGATCTGACATGGGACTGGCCCTGCGGCGTCGCCTACTACGGGATCGGTGAGGCATATGAAAAGACAGGGAAAGAAGAGTATCTGAAGCTGCTGAAGGACAGAGTGGATGAGCTCATCGACTTAGGACTTCCCAGAGTCTGGACGGTCAACGCCTGCGCCATGGGGCACTGTCTGATCACTCTCTACAAGGCGACCGGTGAACAGAGGTATT
>CAYPSH010000077.1:4425-6995 GCA_964413445.1 uncultured Acetatifactor sp. | reverse complement strand
CGCTTTCACGAGGGCGATTTCTACCGCAATATGAAGTCTGTCATCACCATACATAACCTGAAGTTCCAGGGCAAGTGGGATACGAAGACGGTGCGGGAGATCACGGGACTTCCGGAGTATTATTTCACTGCGGATAAGCTGGAGGCGTACAAGGATGCCAACCTCTTAAAAGGCGGTATCGTGTATGCGGATGCGGTGACAACAGTCAGCAGTACCTATGCGGAGGAGATCAAGACGCCTTTCTACGGCGAGGGGCTGGACGGTCTGCTCCGGGCCAGAAGCGGTGACCTGCGCGGTATCGTGAACGGTATCGACTATACGGATTTTAACCCGGAGACGGATCCTCATATCGTGAAGCCCTATAATGCAGTGAACTTCCGCAAGGAAAAGGTTAAGAACAAGAAGGCGCTGCAGCAGGAGCTGGGACTTTTGCAGGATGAGAAAAAGATGATGATCGGCGTGGTCTCCCGTCTGACTGACCAGAAGGGCTTTGACCTGATCGCCTACGTGATGGACGAACTCTGTCAGGACGATATCCAGCTTGTGGTGCTTGGCACCGGCGAGGAGCGGTATGAAAACATGTTCCGGCACTTTGACTGGAAATACAACGACAAGGTTTCGGCAAACATTTATTATTCCGATGCCCTGTCCCACAAGATTTATGCGTCCTGCGATGCGTTTTTGATGCCTTCGCTGTTTGAGCCCTGCGGCCTGAGCCAGCTGATGGCGCTGAGATACGGCACGATCCCTATTGTGCGCGAGACGGGCGGACTGAAGGACACAGTGGAGCCCTACAACGAGTATGAGAGCACGGGCACCGGCTTCAGTTTTCAGAATTACAATGCCCATGAAATGCTGAATACGATCCGCTATGCGGAACACATTTACTACGATAAAAAGCGGGAGTGGAACAAGCTGATAGACAGGGCGATGGCGGCAGATTTCTCCTGGAATGTATCTGCCGAAAAATACCAGGAAATGTACGATTGGCTGATTGGATAAGACTGTATGGGAAATAACGAAAAAAAGAACGACTTTATTATGCAGGCGGGGATCCTGGCGGCGGCCGGGATCATCAGCAGGATCATAGGGCTCCTTTACAGGAGCCCTTTACAGCGTGTCGTGGGAGATCTGGGAATGGGCTACTATTCCTCCGCCTACAACTATTATACGATCATTCTGCTGATCTCTTCCTACAGCATCCCCTCTGCCATCTCCAAGGTGATCGCCCAGAAGCTGGCGTTAAAGCAATACCGCAATGCCCATCGGATCTTTCTGTGTGCGCTGGGGTATGTGCTGGTGGTGGGGGCGGCGGCCAGCCTGTTCCTCTTTTTCGGGGCGGGGCATTTTGTGTCCGCCGAGGCGGTCCCGGTGCTTCGGACCTTTGCCCCCACTATCTTTGTGTACGGCATCCTGGGGGTGCTCCGGGGATATTTTCAGGCGCACAAGAGCATGGTGCAGACCTCCCTCTCCCAGATCCTGGAGCAGATCGCAAACGCGGCTATCAGTGTGGGCGCGGCCTGTCTGCTGATACGGATTAGCTGCGGAAGCCTTGAAGTCCCCACAGAAGAGGCGGCGCAGGTGAAAAGAGCCACCATGGGCGCCGTGGGAAGTGCCCTCGGAACCGGGGCGGGCGTGCTGGTGGCGCTGCTCTTTATGTTTGGCGTGTACATGTTAAACAGGGGGCTGATCCGCAGAAGGATAGAGAGAGACCGTCACAGAGAGGTGGATTCCTACGGGCAGATCTTAAAGATGATCACGCTGGTGGTGACTCCCTTTATCTTCAGCACGGCGATCAACAACCTGAGCAGCACCGTGAACAACAGCGTCTACACAAAGCTTTATCCGGCTGTGAAGGCTCTGGATTCCGTGACCATTTATTCCCACTGGGGTATCTTTTCCAACCAGGCGCTGACCATCTCCAACATTCCCATCGCCTTTGCGACAGCCATGGCTTCCGCGATGATCCCCGCGGTGGCACAGCTTGTGGCGGCAGGCGATATCGAGGGGGCGAGGTCGAAGATCGGTCTGTCTGTGAAGACGACGATGATCATTTCCATCCCCTGTGCGGTGGGGATTTTCGTGCTTGCGAGACCCCTGACGGCGCTGCTGTTCTCCAACGGGAAGGAGGCGGAAGATCTTGCCACAGGGCTTTTGATGGCGCTTTCCCTGTCCATTGTGTTTTATGCGTACTCCACCTTAAACAGCAATATCCTGCAGGGCATCGGAAGGGTGAATGTGCCGATCATCAATGCGGGGATCGCACTGGTGGTCCAGACGGTTGGGGCTGTGGGACTGCTGCTTTACACCGAACTGGATCTGTACAGCATTGCCGCTGCGAACACTCTGTACTCCGGTGTGGTCTGTGTGCTGAACCAGAGGGCGGTGCGAAAGTCGATCGGCTACCGTCAGGAGGTGAAAAAAAGCTTTCTGATCCCGGCCCTGGCCGCCGCTGTCATGGGTGCTGCGGCGCGGGCGGTTTATCAGGGGCTTCTCCTGGTCACATCCTCGCCGAGGATCTCCGTGATCCCGGCGATCCTTGTGGGCGCGGCCGTGTATTTTGTGTTTCT
>CAYPSH010000077.1:0-4325 GCA_964413445.1 uncultured Acetatifactor sp. | reverse complement strand
GGTCTACTCAGACACAAGCCGGATACCCGAGATGTCGCTGTCGATGGCCATGGAGAAATTGGTGTAATAGACGACAAATCCCGGCTTTGCTCCCGCGGGCTTTTTCACATTCTTTTTCTGGAGGTAGTCAATCTCCACCTTTTCCTGTTCCCGGCCTTTGGAGTAGTAGGCGGCAAGGCGTGCGGCCTCCTCAAAGGTCCGGTCGGGAAGCTCCGATGCATTGCCCAGCTTCACGATCACATGGGAGCCGGGTATTTTTTTTGCATGAAACCACCAGTCGTTCCCGGTGGCAAAATGAAAGGTCAGCTCATCGTTCTGATAGTTGTTTTTTCCCACATAAATGTGAAAACCGTCGCTGCTGATGTAGTGGAAGGGCTTGCTGGTGATCTTCTGTTTTTTGACGCTGCCCTTCCTGCGGATGTAGCCGCTCTCGGTCAGCTCTTCCCTGATCTGTACCAGGTCCTCCTCGTTCAAAGCGATATCCAACGCATTGGAGATGGACTCCAGATGGTCGATCTCTGCCTTGACTTCTCTGGTCAAAACATCCAGAGCCTCATAGGTCCGCTTCAGCTTGCCGTATTTTTCGAAATACTTCTTTGCGTTTTCCGTGGCGGAGAGAGTGGGGTCCAGGGGGATCGTTATCATCTCGTCCGTATAATAATTCAATGCATCCAGAGACTTTGCCCCGGGGGAAGCACTGTAGCCGTAGGTGTTCAGCAGTTCGCCGTAGACCCGGTAGGTATCCCGTTTCTCCGTGTCCTTTATCTGGCGCATCTGCAGGTCATATTTCTTCACATTCCGCTCCAGGGCGTTCTGCACGATCCTGCGCAGGTCGGAGGATTTCTGGCGGATGCGGGTCAGCTTGTTCTTCTCCGCGTAATAGCGCTCCAGAAGAGCGGACATGGAGGAGAAGGTGACGCACGTATCCCCTGCGGGGAGTTTGGCCGGGGCGCTGCCTTCGGAAGGGCTGCCTGCGGAAAGTCCGTCCCTGACATCCCCGGCGGAAGGGCTGCCGGCGGCATCCGCAGAAGGGGCATCTTCCTGCCGGAAGCCGTACATGGCAAGGGGAAGGGCGGCAAATTCCACGGGCTTTCCGTCAGTGTAGGCAATGTTGGGGGTGAAATGCCCTGCTCTCACGGCCTCGACAGCCCGAAGAAAGACCTTGTACAGGGCCTTATAGTCATCTTCGCAAAGGGCTGCGGTGGGGCGTTCCCCGTCCAGACCGGCCTCAAAGCAAAGCTCCTGTGCGAGAATGGGAGAGATGCCGGTAAAGCTGCCGTAGAGTGCCTTGAAGAGAGGCTGCGGCTTCCCGGAGAGCGCCGCCTGGAACTCGTTATATCCGCAGGAAAACACATCCAGCTTGTCCTGGGTGTGGGCGATGAAATAGGGCTTGCCCGGCAGAACCTCCCGGACGGAGGAAATCGCGGCGGACACCCGTTTGATGCTGTCGATGATCGTGTCGTCATCGCTGCAGAAGATAATGTTGCTGTGCTTTCCCATCAGCTCCACCACGAGGGTTTTGTGGCGCAGATCCCCCATCTCATCCAGATGCTCCACCCGGATGCGGACAATCCTTTCCAGACCCGGCTGGGAAATATCCGTGATGCGTCCGTTCTGCAGATGCTTTCTAAGGAGCATGCAGAAGTTCGGCGCGGTCATAGGGCTGGGTTTGTTCTGATCTGTCAGATAGATCAGCGGGAGAGAGGCGCCTGCAGAGATGAACAGCTTCTTTGTGCCGGAGGGCTGCTTGATGGTTAAGAGCAGTTCATCCTCCTCCGGCTGGGCAATCTTGTACAGGCGGCCGCCTATCAGTTCTTTTTTGCATTCCGCGATCACATTCGCTATGGTAACACCGTCAAAAGCCATGTTGATTCCTCGATTTCTTTCATTATTGGATGATTATAGCAAAAATGTCATAGAAAAGGAACAAAAAGTTGTTGACAAATTATTTTTGGCATTGTATACTGGCTAAGTCGGTTGCGAGAGCAACGGAAACGGAAGTTTAGCTCAGCTGGGAGAGCATCTGCCTTACAAGCAGAGGGTCATAGGTTCGAGCCCTATAACTTCCACTGTGGCGAGATAGCTCAGTTGGCTAGAGCACGCGGTTCATACCCGCGGTGTCGAGGGTTCAAATCCCCCTCTCGCTATGAAAAATAAAAAGCGGAAGCGTTGATCCTACAGCGCTTCCGCTTATTTTTTGCGTGACCGGCGGCGCACGTTTTCTCAGGGACACTGTGCCCGGAGGCACGCGTCCCTGATCTTTTGGAAATTATCCCATTGTCACAACAACCTCATAGGTCTCTTTGCCCTTCCGGTAAGGGATCACGCTGCCCTCTGTGGGGATGCCGTCCACGGTCATGGAGGCAACGCCCTTCTCCACATGCCCGGGGTTCTTCACGGCGATGTGGTATGTCCCTTCGCGGAATCTGCGGGTGACGGTGAAGTCGCCGAAATCCTTCGGCACGCAGGGGTCTACGGACAGACCCTCGTGGGTGGGGTATACGCCCAGGATGTACTGGGAGATATTGACGAAGGTCCAGGCGGCGGTGCCGGTGAGCCAGCTGTTCTTCGCCTCCCCGTAGAATCTGGCGTCCCGCCCTGCAATCATCTGCGAGTAGACATAAGGCTCTGTGCGGTGGATCTCGCTGATCTCCTCTGTGTAGGCGGGGCAGGTTTTCCGGTAAATCTCAAATGCCCGATCCCCTCTTCCAAGGACGGTCTCCGCGATGGAAACCCAGGGATTGTTGTGGCAGAAGATTCCGGCATTTTCCTTATATCCGGGCGGATAGGAGGAAACCTCGCCTAGCTCCGTATGATACTCTGTGTAGGCGGGCTGGAGGATCATGATGCCGTATTTGGTGTCAAGGCGCTCCTTTACGGAATCGAGAGCCTTTTCGGCAAGCCCCTCCCTGATGCCGACACCGGCCAGCACACAGAAGCCCTGCGGTTCGATATAGATCTGGCCTTCTTTGCACTCTTTGGAGCCAACCTTGTCTCCGTGGGCATCGTAGGCGCGGAGGAACCATTCGCCGTCCCAGCCGTCCCGCAGGATGGCATCGTACATTTCCTGCACTTCCCTGCGCGCGCGCAGGGCTTCGTCCCTCTTGCCCGTCAGTTCACAGAGCTTCGCATATTCCTCCCCGTATTTTACAAACATACCCGCGATGAACACGGATTCAGCCACAGGCCCTTCGCTGGGGCCGAAGGTCTGGAAGGACTCTCCGGGATGTTCGGAGAAGCAGTTTAAGTTCAGGCAGTCGTTCCAGTCTGCGCGTCCGATCAGAGGGAGCCCGTGGGGACCTCTGTGGTTCACGATATAATCAAAGGAACGCTTCAGGTGCTCGATGAGAGGGACGGCTGTATCCATGTCGTTGTCGAAGGGAACAGACTCTTCGAGGATGGAGGTGTCACCTGTCTCGCGCACGTAGGCGCTGGTCCCGGCGATGAGCCATAAGGGGTCGTCGTTGAAACCGCTGCCGATGTCGGAATTGCCCTTTTTGGTCAGAGGCTGATACTGATGGTAGGCGCTGCCGTCCTGAAACTGGGTGGAAGCGATGTCGATGATGCGCTCCCTTGCCCTGTCGGGGATCAGGTGTACGAAGCCCAGCAGATCCTGACAGGAATCCCGAAAGCCCATGCCGCGTCCGATGCCGGACTCGTAGTAGGAGGCGGAGCGGGACATATTGAAGGTCACCATGCACTGATACTGGTTCCAGATGTTGACCATGCGGTTTACCTTATCGTTTTGGGATTCCACGGTGTATCTGGAGAGAAGAGCCTTCCAATAGTCCTTCAGCTCTGTGAAGGCTTTGTCCACAGCTTCTTCGGTCTGATATTTGGCGAGCAGCTCCAGGGCAGGCTTTTTGTTGATGATACCGGGCGCCTCCCACTTTTCCTCCCGTGGATTTTCCACATATCCCAGCACAAAGAGGAAGGTTTTTGCCTCGCCGGGGGCGAGCGTCACATCGAGCTGATGGGAGGCGATGGGAGACCAGCCGCTCGCAATGGAATTTGTGCAGTGTCCCTTTTCGACTGCCTCCGGATGATCCAACCCTCTGTAGGCGCCTAAGAACGCATCCCTGCTGGTATCAAAACCTGCAGCCTCAGCGTTTACGGAGTAGAATGCGTAATGATCGCGCCGCTCCCGGTATTCGGTTTTGTGATAGATGGTGGAACCGACTACCTCAACCTCGCCGGTGCTTAAGTTCCTCTGGAAGTTTTTCATATCGTCATCCGCATTCCAGAGACACCATTCTACATAAGAAAAGACGGAGAAGGACTTGCTGTGATCAGAGTGATTCGTCAGAGTGAGTTTGCTGATCTCA
>CAYPSH010000076.1:0-7095 GCA_964413445.1 uncultured Acetatifactor sp. | reverse complement strand
ACATGGTCGAACACCACATCTCCCTGCAGCTCCTGATAGGTGGTGGTCCCTTCCGCCTTGTGGAAATGCTTCCACGCCCAGAGGCCGGTTCTCTCCGTGCTCTCGGTCACCCCGCCGTTTTCGGTGCGCTTTGCATTCACAAGCTCTACATAGCCCTGATCCACCTCGGGTGTCTCATCCATCAGCTTGAAGATTCTGTCTGCGCCCGCCAGAGCCATGATGATGCTGTTGAACTGCATGCTGATCTGGTTGATGGGCATGCTGAAGGACTTGTTCAGGGTAAGGAAGCTTGCCAGTGCGCCGATGGTGAGGCCGGACACGCCGGTTATGGCAAGGACGCCGCCGCTCACCGCACAGATCACATAGCTTAAGTTGCCCAGCTGCGCGTTCACAGGACCCATGATATTGGCAAACATATTTGCACGGCAGGCACTGTCATAGAGATGGTCGTTCAGCTCATTGAACTTTTCAAGGCTCTCGTCCTCGTGGCAGAAGACCTTTACCACCTT
The DNA here is from genome assembly GCA_964413445.1 of uncultured Acetatifactor sp. Taxonomy (GTDB): domain Bacteria; phylum Bacillota; class Clostridia; order Lachnospirales; family Lachnospiraceae; genus Acetatifactor. The sequence goes on along the minus strand of CAYPSH010000076.1, from coordinate 6,586 downwards.
CTGACCTGTCATGGTCTCCTCAATGCAGCCGTTAAGCTGCCCCAGCGCACGCTGCTGCGCCAGGAAAAAGGTGCCGCTCTGGGAACCGATCTTCTTGGCCGCAAAAATCATGACCGCCACCATCGCAAGAGTGATCAGAGTCAGCGGCACATCCAGCACAAACATGGAGACCAGCACGCTGACCACCGTGACGGCACTGTTCAAAAACTGTGGGATACTCTGGCTGATCATCTGGCGCATGGTGTCGATATCATTCGTATAGATGGACATGATATCGCCGTGCGCATGGGTGTCAAAATATTTGATAGGAAGCTTCTCCATCTTTTCAAACAGGTCGTTCCGCAGGTTCCTCATGGTGCCCTGTGTCACGTAGATCATCAGTCTGGACTGGACAAAGCTTGCAATGACGCCAAGTGCATAAAAGCACACCACCCTGCCGATCGCTGCCGCCAGAGGTCCGAAATCCGGATTCTCGTGACCGATCAGAGGCGTGATATAGTCGTCGATCAGGGTTCTCATGAACATGGTTCCCTGGAGGGATGCAAATACAGTGGTAAAGATACAGATGACCACCACGATCCAGTGGACAGCATAGTCCTTAAACGTATATCCAAGCACTCTCTTTAAAAGCTGTCCCGGGTGCTCGATCTTCGGTCTGGGGCCTCTGGGTCCGCGGTTTCCGGGACCTTTGTTTTCTCTCACTCTCTCTTCCGCCATGATCACATACCTCCTTTCTCATCAAAGTCTCCGCTTCCGCCGGTCTGGGACTCATAGACATCTCTGTAGATCTCATTGTTTGCAAGGAGCTCCTCATGTGTGCCGAAGCCGTCGATCTCACCGTTGTTCATCACGATGATCCTGTCGGCGTTCTCAACGCTGCTCACCCGCTGTGCGATGATCAGCTTTGTGGTGCCGGGGATCTCCTGGGCAAAGGCACGTCTGATCTTAGCATCCGTGGCTGTATCCACCGCGCTGGTGGAGTCATCCAAAATCAGGATCTTAGGTTTTTTCAACAGCGCTCTGGCAATACAGAGCCTCTGCTTCTGTCCGCCGGAGACATTGGTTCCGCCCTGCTCGATAAAGGTGTTGTAGCCTTCCGGCAGCCTCTGGATAAATTCGTCGGCGCAGGCGAGTTCGCAGGCATGCTTACACTCTTCCTCCGTGGCATTCTTGTCGCCCCAGCGCAGGTTCTCCAGAATCGTTCCCGAGAAAAGCACATTGTTCTGGAGCACCACAGACACCTGATTTCTCAGTGTTTCCATGTCATATTTTCTCACATCCAGACCGCCCACCAGAAGTGAACCTTCCGTCACATCGTAAAGCCTGCTGATCAGGTTCACCAGACTGGACTTGGCGCTGCCGGTGCCGCCGATGATGCCGATGGTCTCACCTGCCCTGATATCCAGGTTGATGTCCTTCAGCACAGGATCTGTCGCGTTCTTTTTGTAGCTGAAGGTAACATGGTCAAACACAATGCTGCCGTCCTTCACCTCATACACAGGCTTCTCCGGATTGGTCAGGTCCGCCTTCTCGTCCAGCACCTCACAGATACGCCTTGCGCTGGCCACGGACATGGTCACCATGACGAAGATCATGGAGAGCATCATCAGGCTCATCAAAATATTCATACAGTAGGTCAGCATACTCATCAGCTGGCCGGTGGTCAGTTCATCCTGCACGATCATATGGGCTCCGATCCAGCTGATCAGGATGATACAGGTGTAGACGGTAAAGTTCATCACAGGACCGTTCCAGGCCACGATGCCCTCCGCCTTACAGAAAATCTTGTAGATATTGCCGCTGGCCTTCTTGAACTTCTCGTTCTCATAGTCCTCACGGACATATGCCTTCACCACGCGGATAGCGGACACGTTCTCCTGCACACTCTCATTCAGGGCATCATACTTGGGGAATGCCTGGGTAAAATGCTGTGTCGCCCGGCTGACGATAAAACTGAGCACGATTCCCAGTGCGATCACCGCCACCAGATAGATGCTGGCAAGTCTCGGACTTATGTAGAAGGACATGCACATGGCGCAGATCAGGGTGACGGGCGCTCTCATACACATTCTTAAGATCATCTGGTACGCGTTCTGGATGTTTGTCACATCCGTGGTCAGTCTGGTCACAAGGCCGGCCGGACTGAACTTGTCAATGTTGGAAAAGCTGAAGGTCTGGATATTTTCGTACATCGCCTTTCTCAGATTTCTCGCAAAGCCTGTGGAGGCCTTCGCGCCGAACACACCTCCTCCGATGCCGAAGGTAAGGCTAAGAAGAGCCGCCAGCACCATCAGACCACCTATCTTATAAATATGGTTCATGTCTCCCGCGTTGACGCCGTCATCGATGATGGAGGCCATCAGAAGGGGGATGATCGTTTCCATGATAACCTCGCCTATCATGAAAAGAGGAGTCACTATAGAAGCATTCTTGAATTCTTTTATATGGGCTCCAAGGGTTTTCAGCATAACTACACATCCTTTCTATATTATAATTTGGTAAAGAAAATGAACATTCCGGAGCAGACAGCGAAGCAATTTGCAAATGGCTCCGAAGTGATTATTTAACACCGGATCCAGGAAATGTCAATACAATTTCCATTGTTTTAATAGTAATTTTAGGATTTATCTCCCCGGTTGATCTTCATGGTGAGGGAGATCCGCTTCTTTGCCACATCCACGCTTAAGACCTGCACCTCCACGATATCTCCTACGCTGACTGCCTCCAGGGGATGTTTGATATAGCGGTCCGTGATCTGGGAGATGTGCACCAGTCCGTCCTGATGGACACCGATGTCCACAAAAGCCCCGAAGTCAATGACATTCCGTACGGTCCCCTTTAAGATCATGCCGGGCTTTAAGTCCTTCATATCCAACACATCGCTTCGCAGGATCGGCTTAGGCATGTCATCTCTGGGATCGCGGGCAGGCTTTTCCAGTTCCGTCAGGATATCCGTCAGCGTGATCTCACCGATGCCAAGCTCCTCCGCCATTTTCTTCTTGTCGTGGATCCGCCGTCCCAGGCCGGAGGTCTTCTCCGGGCCGACGGTGGGCTTTGCCTTTTCTGCGGCCGCGCCCCCGTCATCCGGCAGGGGTGTCCCGCCCATTGCCGCCGCAAGGGCTTTCCCCATGGCAGTGTTTGTGTTGCGCACCTGGATCGTCTTCCGATTCCTTCGGTTGTCCCCGGGCTGCTTTCCGGACGCTGCGGAAACTGTTCCCGCCGCCCTTTCTGCTCCCTTTTCCCCGGTGACTGCGGAGCGTTTTCCGGCAGCCTTCTCTGCAAAAGCCTTCTTCTGGGCGGCGCGGATATCGTCCATGGTCAGGCCGAGCCTGTCGAGAAGCTTCTTTGCCGCCTCGTAGGACTCGGGGTGCACGCTGGTTGCATCCAGCGGGTTATCGCCGTCCAGGATCCGCATAAAGCCCGCACACTGTTCATAGGCCTTGGGGCCGAGCTTTGCCACCTTCAAAAGCTGCTTTCTGTCGGTGAAGCGGCCGTTTGCCTCCCTGTACTCCACAATGTTTTTCGCGATGGTCTTGTTGATGCCGGAGACATACTCCAGCAGGGAAACCGAGGCGGTGTTTAAATCCACACCCACCTTGTTCACGCTGTCCTCCACCACGCCGTTCAGCGCCTCGCCGAGCTTTTTCTGGTTCATGTCATGCTGATACTGCCCCACGCCGATGGACTGGGGATCGATCTTCACTAACTCCGCCAGAGGGTCCTGCAGCCTCCTTGCAATGGAAGCCGCGCTTCTCTGCCCCACATCAAAGTTCGGGAATTCCTCGGTTGCAAGCTTGCTGGCGGAATAGACGCTGGCACCCGCCTCATTTACGATCACGTACTGGACCGGTCTGTCCAGCTCCTTTAAGAGTTCCACGATCACCTGCTCAGACTCTCTGGAGGCAGTGCCGTTTCCCACGGAGATCAGATCCACATTATATTTTCTGATCAGCCTCTTTAACTCTGCCTTTGCCTCTTCCACCTTGTTCTGGGGCGCTGTGGGGTAGATCACCTTTGTGTCCAGCACCTTGCCGGTGGGATCCACGACCGCCAGCTTGCAGCCTGTGCGGAAGGCGGGATCCCAGCCCAGGACCACCTTTCCGGAGATGGGCGGCTGCAAAAGGAGCTGCTCCAGGTTCTTTCCGAACACACTGATGGCGCCGTCCTCCGCCTTCTCGGTCAGGGCGTTTCTGATCTCCCTCTCGATGGCGGGCGCGATCAGACGGCTGTAGCTGTCCTCGATCGCCTCCCGCAGCACGGGGGTGGTAAATTCATTGTCGGAGGTGATGGTTTTCTTCGCCAGATACTGCAGGATCCGCTCTACAGGCGCTGTCAGCTTCACCGTCAGCACCTTTTCCGCCTCTCCCCGGTTCAGGGCGAGCGTGCGGTGACCGGCCAGCTTTCTGACAGGCTCCTCGAAGTTATAGTACATCTCGTAGACAGTCTGCGCCTTCTCATCCTTCGCCGTGCTGGTGATGATCCCCTCCTCAGTGGTGATCTCCCTGATATAACTCCTGTAGTCTGCATTGTCGGAGATGCTCTCCGCGATGATATCCATGGCGCCCTGCAGAGCCTCCTGGGGAGTTTTCACCTGTTTTTCAGGCTCCCTGCCGTCTGTCGCCACATACTTTGCAGCCTCTTCCTGAACAGGTGCTTTCGCATCCTGCGCCAGGATATATTCCGCCAGTCCTTCCAGTCCCTTTTCCTTGGCGATGCCGGCTCTGGTTCTCCTCTTTGGACGGTAGGGGCGGTACAGGTCCTCCACCACCACAAGCGTCTCCGCCGCGAGGATTTTTGCCTTCAGTTCCTCCGTCAGCTTCCCCTGCTCTTCTATGCTGCCAAGCACCTGCTCCTTTTTTTCCTCCAGATTCCGCAGATAAAGCAGTCTCTCATCGAGATTTCTAAGCTGCTCGTCATTTAAGGAACCGGTGGCCTCCTTCCTGTACCTGGAGATAAAGGGGATGGTGTTGCCCTCGTCGATCAGCCTGACTGCGGCCTCCACCTGCCATTTCTCCACCTTCAGTTCTTCTTTGATCTTCTGTATGATATCCATGCAAATCCCCATGCCTTTCCTAACCTGCCGGCCGTTTCCGGGCCGATACTCAATTGAGATAATTATAACCCGAAAGATGACCTATGTGCAATCGTGAAATAATTATAAATTTCCCGTACTCTCCTTTGACATGTAACCATTGAAATGATACATTATATGTAACTATTCAGAGCCATGCAGATTTTCAGTAAATATGCGGATCATGCCTGCATGAAGGAACACATTTAAGATTGGATCAAAGGAAACAAAAAGGGGTGGGAGTACTGTGATGGGTGATAATCAGAACGGACAAGATCAAAACCGATGGGACCGGGGTCAGAACGATCAGTGGGATCGCTGGGACAGCAATGCCTCCAACAGCAGCTATTATAACCAGCCCACCCACACCCCCTACGATCAGGGCTTTTCCATCGCCTCCCTTGTGATGGGTATCCTGTCCGTATCCCTGGGCTGCTGCGGGATGTCCCTGCCGTTTGGAGCGCTCGGCATTCTGTTTGCCCTTCTCTGCTATCGAAAGGGAAAACGCTTAAACGGCAATGCCCGCTTCGGGCTCTACCTTTCCATCTTCGGCTGCGTCTACGGCGCAGGCGTGATGATCTACAGCCTGCTGCAGCTCCCGGCCATGCTGAAGGACCCCACTTATGTCAACCAGCTCAATCAGTTATATCAGTCTCTCTTCGGGATGGATTTTGAGGAGTTTATCCAGTCCTTCTACGGCGGCGCCACCACTCTGTGAACGCCGGGCTGATAAGCCAGACATTGCCTCCGGCAGCATGCAAAGCCGCCGGTTCATCAGGAGGATTTTTCATGAAACTGTATGCAAAAAGATATGAATTAAAGGACAGGGCAAAGGACAATCTCGGCGGAAAGTACGGCATTGCCATTCTGGTTTCCTTTCTCGGGATGCTGATCCCGGACATCATCCGTCTGATCGTGAATACAAATTTTGCTCCTTCCTCTCCGTCCTCCCACCCGGTTCTCTACTACACCTTCTCCACACTGCTCTCTCTTGTCCTCTCCTCAATCCTGGGCGTGTTCAATGTGGGGCTTGCCTTCTTTTTCCTGAAGATGGCATGCGGACAGTCCGGCAGTGTCAGAGATCTGTTTTTCGGCTTTAAAAACGATTCCGGGAAATCCCTGATCCTCTCCGGCACAAGCGCCCTGCTCCATGCTGTCTGCCTCTATCCGTACCAGTACCTGCTGGATTACTATCTTCTTGTCAGACAGCAGAGTTATCTGTATCGCGCAGCAATAGCGCTGGCGATCGGCCTGTGCGTATATATTCCCATCGCGCTGAGTCTGGCGCTGATCTATTATCTGGCACTGGATTTTCCGGAGAAGACCGCCGTGGAGATCCTGAAGCTCAGCACCCGGCTGATGAAGGGGCAGAAAAGAAGGCTTTTTCTTCTTGAGCTCAGCTTTTTGCCGATGATGCTGCTGTGTGTCTGCAGTCTGTACATCGGCTTTCTCTGGCTGCAGCCATACATGTATATGACGGAGGCATGCTTCTTCCTTGACCTGATGAACCCCCGC
>CAYPSH010000075.1:0-7159 GCA_964413445.1 uncultured Acetatifactor sp. | reverse complement strand
TCGAGACTTATTGAGACCATAAGACTCTGGCAGAGCTAAACTCTGCCAGTTTTTTTTCTATTTTATTTGATAGACAAAGGAACGGTGTATTACCCATGGAATCCCTCAGGCGCTCTACCAAAACAGTTGACATGACAAAGGGCCCCATCATGAAGCTTGTGGCCCTTTTTGCGCTCCCTATCTGTCTCGGGAATGTCTTACAGCAGCTCTACAACACAGTGGACACTCTCGTCATCGGGAATTTCTGCAGTTCTCTTTCCCTGGCTGCAGTGGGCACCAGCTCACAGCCGGTGGAAATTTTTCTGAACCTTTTCCTCGGCATCGGCAGCGGAGTCTCGATCCTCGTCTCCCAGTCCACCGGAAAAGGGGACATAAAGTACATAAGAAAGGTGGTCTCAACCGCAACTGCCTTTTTATACCTCTGCGCCATACCGGTAGCCCTGCTGGGCATCCTCTTCGGACCTTATATCCTGAAATTCATGCAGGTACCGGACGACACCTTCGCCCTTTCCCAGGCCTACCTGCGGATCATTTTCCTCGGGACCCTGGGCAATATGGGCTACAATATGAACGCTGGCATCCTGCGGGGTGTGGGCGACAGCCGCTCCACCCTGCTCTTTCTGGTGATCTCCTGTATGGTGAACGTCTTCCTGGACATCTTTTTTGTGGCGGGACTGGGGCTGGATGTGGCAGGCGCTGCGCTCGCCACCATTCTGGCGCAGTACTGCTCCTGGCTCTTCAGCATCCTCTACCTCAAGAAAAACTATCCCGACCTGGAGTACTCGGTGCTGCCCAGGGGCATTGACCGGGATACCCTGGATTCCATCATCCGCGTGGGGCTTCCGCTGGGCCTCAACAACTCCATTTACTCCATCGGCCACGTGCTGCAGCAGTCCCTGATCAACGCACAGGGCTCCGACTACATAGCCGGCTGCTCCGTCGCCACCAAGATCACAGGCATCGCCAATGTGGCGATCGGCTCCTTCTCCTCGGCTGCCACTACCTTTGCCGGGCAGAACCTGGGTGCCAGAGATTATGTGCGATTAAAAAAGGGAGGCACAACCATCCCCTTCTGGTCCGGCGCCCTCTCCTTTGTCTCATGTATCCTGTTCACTCTGCTCTGCCGCCCCGTGCTGGCTCTGTTCACAAAGGATGCCGCCGTTCTGGACCTGGCCGTCCTCTACACCAGAGTCGTCCTTCCCTCCACCTGGACCTTTGCGGTGTTCAACTGTATCATCGCTTACGCCAACGGTATGGGCGAGGTGAAATATCCCACCATCGTGAACCTTTTGATGCTCTGGGCGGTTCGCATCCCCTGCGGCTATCTCATCAACCGCTTCTTCAACGGCATCTATGTAATGGCGTGCTTCCCGATCAGCTATTGCTTCGGCATGTGCTGTATGCTGGCATTTTATGTAAGCCCGCGCTGGAAGAAAGTAAAAGAAACAGCGGCTATGCCTTCTGAAAATACCTGATGCCGCAGTTGCTGCAGGAGGCTGCAAAGCCTTCTGCTTCTTCTTTTACGTTCAAAAGCTTTCCGCAGCTGGTGCACCGCCTGATCCGGATACCGGCACTCCCTGTGCCGGGCAGTCCCATCCGGGCGTCATTCTCAGGTTTTTCTTCCCCGCCTGCATCCTCCCCGCCAAAGTCATCCGGGTACTGGTCTTCATAGCGAAACAGGCTAAGCTGCCCATCATCCTCATAATTGTCAAACAAGCCGATATCCATCTGAAATACCATGCCTTTCCGCAGCCTTTGATCATACTTTCCGACAATTTAAGAATAAATGCTTTTCTTTTTGCTGTCAACAGATGCTTAAGTCACAGCCTCTATCTCTGCAAAAGCCTTCTCCGCTTCTCTTGCCTCCAACTCTCTGACAGTGCGTTCAAGCCTCCCCCTGTTCCAGCCGCAGTAAACCTTTTCCGCAGGCTCGAGCTTACGTATCCTCCTTCGCAGGCTCCGGCATAAGAGGAGGTAAGATATGGCAGCCAGAAGGAGCGCACTTAACACAAGTCCCGCCGCCATCTGCCAGTATGATTTTGTTCCCGCCTCCGCCGCCAGAGGCACCTCTTCCTCCCCGATGACGACCAGCCTGTAGGAGGCCGTCGAAAGGAAGATCCTGTTCAAAGTTATGCTTAAAAAAATGCTTTTCATATCACCCTTTCCTGTCTGAGATCACTACACTTATAAAGACTTGTCTCCCTCTGAAAATGATTCAGGATACTTCAAATTTTCTCTGTTTTTCTTTTCTTTTTATCTCCGCTGTCATATAATCAAGGTAGGAAAAAATTCTTTTGACTATATTTGTTTTGCAGGAGGAGATCGCCATGCAGGAAGGGAAAATTGTCAGGACATTCAGACGGGCAAAGATAATCCAGTTATGCCTCCTGTTTCTCATCGAGGCAGGTGTTATTCTTGTGCTCCTCACACACCCTTCTATGAGCAGGCAGATTTACGGGAGCCGGACGCTTTTCTTCCTCTGCGGCTTCCTCTGGCTTTTGTCGGCTTTCAGTCTGGTCTGTCTGATATTGGATTTTGTCGGACTGCGTTCTTTCGCCCGCGAAAGCCACGCCCTGAATCAGGAAGCCTATCTGGATCAGCTCACCGGCCTTCCCAATCGGCACGGTCTCGACCTGATCTTCCAAACCTACGCCTCTCCGGATGCCGTAAAGGATGTGGGTCTGTATATGTTCAAGATTGACAATCTGGCCGGGATCAACGATTCCCTGGGCCGTGCGGCCGGGGACAGCCTGATCCTGGACTTCTGCGCCATACTGGAACATGTGGGAGATGATTTCGGCTCTGTAGGGCGAAACAGCGGCAATGATTTTCTTGCCGTGTTAGATCATTGTACGGAAGACACCGCCAAAAGCTTTTCGGACCGTCTGGATGCAGAGCTTTCCGCCTACAATCTGGCGCACCCAAAGGCTCCCATCCTGCTGCGCAGCGCTTTTGTGCTGAACAGGGAAGCTCATATGGATTCCTTCACCCGACTGTTGAAGGCCGCCTACAATAAACTGCACACCGACTGACGCCAAAACCGGCCTGTCCCTGTATGAGGATTACTGACCATGAAGGAACTGAATATCCAGTATATGGCGGATCTGGTCCTCCTTGCCAGACAGAATGACCCCGATGCTTTCGCGGAGCTTTATGCCTTGACCTACAATAAGGTCTACAATTACGCCAGGCACTACCTGAGAGATGATTTTCTCGCCCAGGATGCCCTGCAGGAGGTCTATATACTCGCCTTGAAAAATCTTTCAAAACTAAATGACCCGACTCTTTTCATCGCCTGGCTGAACCGGATCTCATTCCATGTCTGCTTTGATATGTCAAAGAGGTTAAACGCGGCCCCCTCCCAGCCCATCGACTCTGAGCTCATGGAGTCCGTGAGGGATGAGCATTCCTACGCGGACCCGGAGGCAAGCGCCGAAGAAAAGGATGAGCGCCGCCGCCTGATCGAGGCCATGGAACAGCTTCCCTTTCAGGAACGTCAGGTGATCGTGATGCGCTTCTTCAACAACATGAAGCTCAATGAGATCGCCTCCGCCTGTGAGATCAGCCGGAGCACCGTCAAGCGCTACCTGGCCCAGGGGCAGAAAAAGCTCGGTTCGATTTTAAATGGATAAGGATGGCTCAAGATGCTAAACACTGAAAGAAAGAAGTACGAAATAAATACAGACAGGGCAAACGATATTCTCCAGAATGTATTTGCCGCCGGATCCCTACCCCCAAATACTGTGCCCTTCGACAAGCTGGTCCTGCGCGGGAAGCTGAACACCAGGCTCTTTGACCTGCCTCTTTTTTTCGCAGGTCTCCTTCTGGTACTGACTTTTGTCTGTCCTCTGTGCATTGTCCCGCTTGCCGAGAGGCTGGATCCCGCTTACTCCACGGGCTATGCCCGGCTGGTGGAAGACTATGTGGAGGAAGACTGTCTGTACCTTAAGGTGGAAGGACGCCGCATTCTCTACGGGGAAGCCTATCTGGAGACAGCGGACGGGCAGACCTGTCATGTCCTTTCCTATGACAGAGCTTCCGGCATCCTGTGTTTTCCTTATATCAGTGATTCGGAGACCAATATTTACATTCCTGTGAAGGACGGAGCACCCTTACATCTGCTCCTCTCCCCACAGCCAGGAGACGAATAAAGGAACAGTAATGAAAAAGCACAGACTACTATGGTTGACAATTGCATATCTCTTTGCGGCATCAGCCTTGTCAGGCTGTGGGGAAAGCGGTCAGATCACGCTTCCAGACGTTGTATCCGGCTCCACTCCGCAGACGGAAAAGCCCACGGACAGCACATCCGCTCCCGCTTCGAAAAATGCGGCGGGAACTTCTGCCCGTGACAACACACCTGTATGTCTGGTGCCGGAGGCCTCAGGGACCTCGGAGACCAGAAACGAGGTCGCGGTGATCGACACCTCCCACACGGACTGTGGATATATCATGGCAGATTACACCGGCTCGGTGGACAAGGTAAAGATCCGTATCACCTCACCGGACGACATTGAATACACCTACGATCTGCACGGAAACGGCTATGAGACCTTTCCCCTCACCTCCGGGGACGGCAGCTACAAGATCGTGATCTACGAAAATATATCGGGCACCAGCTACGCCACCTGCCTGACCACAACCGTATCGGTGAAGCTGGCGGATGAGTTTGAGCCCTTCCTCTATCCGAACCAGTATGTGAATTTCAATGCGGACAGCAAGGTGGTAAAAAAGGGCGCTGAGCTTGCCGCAAACGCATCCACAGACCTGGAGGTGGTGGAAAATATCTACAACTACATCATCAGCACCATCTCCTACGACTATGAAAAGGCCTCAGACCCGCCCACGGGCTACACCTCGGATGTGGATGCCATCCTGGACTCCGGCACCGGCATCTGTCTGGACTACGCCGCAGTGATGGCGGCCATGCTCCGCAGCCAGCAGATTCCCACCCGGCTGGAGGTCGGGTACGCCAAGGATGCCTACCATGCCTGGATCAGCGTATATACCGAGGAGACCGGCTGGCTGAACGGTCTGGTGGAAATAACCGGAAACACCTGGAGCCTGGTTGACCCCACCTTCGGGGCCAACAGCAGCGAGAGTTCCCTGAAGAAATTTATCGGAGACGGCAGCAATTACACGCTGCAGAAACTATATTAGAAAGGTACGGGATTTATATGAGAGACAGAAAATTGTTATCCAACGAGGAGATCGCCTCCTTCTGCAGTCAGACTGCCATGCTTTTTCAGGCCGGCTTTACGCCGGAGGACAGTATGAACATCCTGCTTTCCGACACCAGATCGCCCTCCGGGAAAAAACTGATCAATTCCATTCTGGAGGTTTGCAGGACGGGCGAGCCCTTCTGCAAGGCGTTGGAGAGCACCGGTGTCTTTCCCGATTATGTCATCCACATGCTGGCCCTCGGCGAGGAATCCGGCAATCTGGATGTCTGTATGCAGAGCCTGGCCTCCTATTATGAGAAGGAAGACTATATCGCCGACAGCATCAAAAATGCCGTCACCTACCCCTTTATCATGATCGCCATGATGGCTGTGGTCATCTTTATCCTGATCAGCAAGGTGATGCCGATCTTCAACCAGGTGTTTGAGGAGCTGGGCAGCGAGATGAGCGGCTTCTCCGCCTCCCTGCTGCGTCTCGGCAATCATCTGAACCGCTATTCCATCGTGTTTTTGCTGCTGGTCGTGCTGCTGATCGCGCTGTATCTCTTCGCCACAAAGACAATGACCGGAAAGCGCCTCACCGCGCGCTTCCTGACCGTGTTCCCTCTGACCAGGTCCTTCTATGAGAGCGTTGCCTGTGAGCGGTTTGCCAGCGGCATGGCTCTGACCCTGCGCAGCGGCATGGACACCTTCTCCGGTCTCGATATGGTATCCAATCTGGTGGGAAGCAGACAGATGCAGGAAAGGATCACCGCATGCCGCACTGCCATCCAGAACGGCGATAATTTTGCCGAGGCGCTCTCAGCCGCCGGGATCTTCAACCACCTTTATTCCCAGATGGTAGGGGTAGGCTTTAAGAGCGGACAGATCGACACAGTCCTCACCAAGATCGCGGACAGCTATGAGAGGGAGACCGACCGGCGGATCCAGTCCATCATCTCGGTCCTGGAACCGACGCTTGTCATCATCCTCTCCGTGATCGTCGGCATGATCCTGCTGTCGGTCATCCTGCCGCTCATGGGCATCATGACAAGCATCGGCTGACATTTTCGAAAGGCGGGAAATGATAATGAATCGATTCGCACAAACCTCAGGCTCCATCGGTCAGAAGGCCATGTTCTGGCTTCCCATATTCACCTTTGTGCTGATCCTGGTTTTGTTCCTGAACGGTATCAACAGTCTCAGTGATACCGCAAACGCAAAGCAGCAGGAAAGCCTGGAAAATGCTCTGGCGAGGGATATCGCGCAGTGTTACGCCGTGGAGGGGATCTATCCTCCCGACTTGGAATATCTCGTGGAGCACTACGGTCTGACCTATGATCCGGATAAATTTCTGGTGGACTATGTCTCCTACGGCAGCAATCTCCGCCCGGAGGTCACAGTGCTGCGCAAAAAGAACTGATACAGAAACGGGGATTACTATGAAACAGGAAAAACGTTTTATCGTGGATATTTTGTTCGTGCTTGCGCTCTTCGGCATCTTTGCCGTCTCCGCCCTTGTGGTTGTCACCATAGGCGCAGACATCTACGAGCGCACAGTGCAGGACATGAGCAGCAATTATGATTCCAGAACCGCCATCTCCTATGTCACCGAAAAGGTGCGCCGGGCGGACTGTCTGCTGTCGGACGGCACCGGTGCCGTGAGCATATCGGATTTTTCCGGCGAGCCTGCCCTGGTGCTGACCAGCGAGCAGGAGGGCGGACGGTTCTCTACCCTTCTCTACTACCACGACGGTTATCTGAAGGAGCTGTTTATGCGGGAGGGCGCAGACCTGGGCGGCGATGCGGCCAGTGCCGGAGAAAAGATCCTGGAGCTCTCCGCTCTGGAGTTTGACTTTCTCTCCGACAATCTCCTGTCCGTGTCCATGACCCTGCCGGACGGCGAAACCAGACAGCTCTATCTGACAGTGCGGTGCAGATGAGGAAAACAAGATTCAGAAACGAGGAAGCTTATGAAACATTCCAGATCAGGATTATTC
>CAYPSH010000074.1:0-7188 GCA_964413445.1 uncultured Acetatifactor sp. | reverse complement strand
TCAGGATTTCAATTGGCTTATATCCCTTTAGATTTGTAATGGCTCTTACACCTCTGATTGTTTTAATATTTACAATATGTTTAAAGTTCCATGAAATAATACAATCACAACCGTAAACAACTGCGGCCGCAATGTGCTGACAATCATCATAGCTTTTCTTGGTCAATATTCCCATATCAATAATCTGTTGTGCTATTTCGGACATATCATCAACAATTTCAATAGGTGTATAGTCTATCTGTTCCAAATAGTCAAACATTCTGCTTTTCTTTGGCTCTGGGCAATCAGAAATTTCTTCCAATGTCACAGTAGACAAATATACTTCATATTTTCCTTCTTTGAACATATCCCACAATTTCAATGTATCTGCCATCTTTTCAGGTACATCTTCCTGCACCAAATGACTAATAACAGAAGTGTCTAAGTACACTTTCAATTTTTTCATACACGCATCTCCCTCATATATTCATCTACATTTTTCCCTCTTTCGCTTGGAATAACAAAACTATCCCAATCAATAGGTGCTTTCTCTACAGTTCTGACCGGATGCCCAAGCAAAGTAACAACAACCTCTGCTCCGTCATATTCCCTTATATCATCATCTTTAACAATAACAATATTCCCTTGTACAATTCCCTTTACAGATGCTAACATTTCAACCTCCGTTTCTGTACACTCTTTTACTTTGAGTATACCCGAATCTGTCATTTTTTCCAACATATTCCGCAGTAGTTTCTGTTCCTTTTTTATCCCTGAAATGCAGTATCCTATTTTGCACTGAGTCTGTAATGCCTCGGGGTCATTCCGTATCTCTGCTGAAATATCCTGTGAAAATAGCTGACATTGTCATACCCCACCGCCAGGGCCACATCCAGCACATTCATTTCGGTGGATGTGAGCAGGTAGGCCGCCTGGCTCAGCCGCTTTGCCTGCATCAGCTCCGTGTAGGTTTTTCCGGTCTGACGTCTGATCTCCCTGGAGAGCCAGTATACATCATAATGCAGTTCCTCAGCCAGCTTTGTAAGCTCTCCCTCCCGGTAGTTTGCCTCTATGTAGCTCAGCACATCGATCACAAGCTTCTGCTCCCCCGCATGTTCATCCGTATCCAGCCTGCCCATGCAGTTCATCAGATGCAGGAAAAGAAGCCCCATAGTCGCCTGGTTTATCCTGTGTCTGCCGGGCTGCCTGTTCCAGATGGTCCAGATCAGATTTTCCACCAGATTCTGGACCGGCAGCACATCCGCAACCTTAAAATGAAGATAACCGGAGGTCTGGTTTTTCCCCCGCAGGCAGTCGACGATGAAATTCCGCAGCTGATTTTCCTCCGGCTCCATCATGGCGAGGCCGTACTGGAAGAATTCCGGCAGCACGATAAAGTTCACCGCAATATCCTCCTCCCCCGCCGGGTAGATCTCCTGGACAGCCGTCTGGCTTAAAAAGAGCAGTTCTCCCTGTCCCAGGATCACGTCCTTTCCGTTGACGACATGGTGGGTGCTGCCGGAGCACATATAGATCACTTCGATATAGTTGTGAGTGTGCTTCGGAAAATGCACAAATCTGGTATGCGGACGCACCTGTATCATCTTCCCGGCCTCCAACAGCTTTTTGCAGTCCACGATATCCGCCTCGGAGGACATGTACAGGGTCTTTTCGATCTCCTGCCTGCCGGAGAGAAGCCTCTCCTCCTCCGGTGTGATCTTCTTTAATTCACTCAGTAATTCTTCGTTCATAGAAATAACGTGCCCTTTCCAAATATAAGTGGTGTGATTTTTCACACTACGCCGCACAAAAACAAATGTCTGCCTCTCAGCCGCTTGTTTTTCCTCTGCGCTTATTATATAATTCTTACACACAAGCCGCCAAAGCGGCAGAATGAGAGGCAATATGAAGACATTTACCATCCAGACAAAAAAAATCATACACCCTGTCAGCCCGATACTCTACGGCATATTTTTTGAGGATATCAACTACGCCGGGGACGGCGGGCTGTACGCAGAGCTGATTGCAAACCGTTCCTTTGAATATTACGACAAAGACGATGTCTGTGACAAGCACAAAATGTGCTGGGAAACCGTCGGCGACGTAAGCTTTGAGATCAAAAACCGCTTTCCCTTAAGCCAGGCTCACCCAAACTATGCAAGGCTTTCCGGCTCTGCAGGCACCGGCATCCGAAACCTGGGCTTCTGCGGGGAGGGACTTGCCGTAAAGGAAGGACAGACGTTCCGCTTTTCCTGCTACGCCAGAAACGCCGCCCCCCTGAAGCTGATCCTGCGCCTTACGGACCGGGACGGCAAAGTCTTTGGGGAAAAGACCTTTTCCCTTGTGAGAGCCGGTCATGAGTGGTCACGCTACAAGCTGACCCTCACCGCAGCCGAAAGCTGCAGACAGGTCTACCCGGAAATCCTTCTTGCAGAGGACGGCGCCGCGGATCTGGACCTGATCTCCCTGTTCCCCACAGACACCTTCCTTGGCAGGGAAAACGGAATGCGAAGGGATCTGGCTGAAATGCTTGCAGCCCTGTCCCCGAAATTCATGCGCTTTCCCGGAGGCTGTGTCGTGGAGGGACGCAGCTTCGAGAACATGTATAACTGGAAGGAAACCATCGGCCCCCTCTATGCCCGCCGCACCAACTGGAACCGCTGGCAGCTTGACGAATATCAGATAAACGGCCGGACCTCCGCCGACTATTTCCAGTCCTACGGTCTCGGCTTTTTCGAATATTTTCAGTTCTGCGAGGACATAGGCGCGAAGCCGGTTCCCGTGGTGAACGCCGGGATGACCTGCCAGTGGCACGAGGGACTTTTAGTGGATCTTGAGCATCTGGACAGATGGATCCAGGACATCCTCGACCTGATCGAGTTCGCCAACGGCTCTGCGGAGAGCACCTGGGGTGCAAAGAGAGCCGAAATGGGTCATCCTGAGCCCTTTGGACTGGAGTATATCGGAGTCGGAAATGAGCAGTGGGGTGATGTTTACTTTGAGAGATACGAAGCCATTCAGAAGGTTCTCTCCGAAAAGCACCCGGAGATCAGACTGATCACCAGTGCAGGGTGGACTTCCGAGGGAGATGATTTCGATCTGGCCTACCGCTGGATGAAGGAAAACAAAGAAAAGGCCTACGCCGTGGACGAGCATTTTTACAAATCCCCGGAATGGTTTCTGGATAATCTCCACCGGTATGACAATTACGACAGAAGCCTGCCGAAGGTCTTTGCGGGTGAGTACGCCGCCCACTCCACACCGGAGACGGGAAAGCGCGTCAGCAACTGGAATATGGCGCTCTGCGAGGCAGCCTTTCTCACCGGAGTGGAACAGAATTCAGACCATGTGGTCATGTCCTGCTATGCACCGCTCTTTGGAAGGACCGGTCACGCCCAGTGGCAGCCGGATCTGATCTGGTTTGACAACGACAGAGTGTACGGTACGCCGAGCTACTATGTGCAGCAGCTCTTCTCCCGCTGCACCGGCACGGAGCTTGCAGAGATCACAGACTGTGACCTTCCCTCCTCCGCCACCCTGTCAGAGGACGGACACACCCTGTATGTCAAGCTTGTGAATCTGACAGACACAGCGCAGGAAATGAAACTGCAGACGGATGCTCCCGTCCATGGCGGCTTCCTCCACGAGCTCTTTGGTGATCCGGAGGACATCAACTCCCATGAGGAGCCGGAGAAAATAAGCACCAGGACCTCTCCTCTGCCGGATACCTTCCCGCACCTTTGTCTTGAAAAATACAGCGTTACAGTATTAGAGCTGGGCATTTAGCCCAGCTCTTCATTTAGGGAAACGAGCAAATTCGTGCGCTTTCTCTTATTATAATGCAGCGTGCTCCTCCAGCCATCGCATGGCAGTGTAGGCATAGACGGCGCTTCCCCCGGCCAGGGCAGCTTCATCAAATTTCACCTTCGGATGGTGCTGCGGGTAACAATAGCCTTTTTCAGGCTGTCCCGCCGCCAGCGCCAGCATCACGGAAGGCACCTTCTGGCTCACATAGGCAAAGTCCTCTGAGCCTGCGGATTTGCCGGAGCCGGAGGCACCGCTCATGGCATTGAGCTGTTCCACGGTAAAGGCTTTCTTTTCTCCCAGAAGCTCCTTCACATACTTTTCGGCACAGGCCGACACTTCCCTGTCATTTTTCAGTGTCGGGCAGCCGCTCCCAAAGGTGACATGCGCCTCTGCCCTGAAGGATGAGGCTATCCCTTCCGCGATCTGCGTCATTCTCTCCTTGATAAAGGAGCGCGTCTCCTCGTCGAAGGTCCGGATGCTCCCGCCCATCGTGACAGTATCCGGGATCACATTTGCCGCAGTTCCCGCCTGCATGGTGCCGAAGGTCAGCACTGCCCTCTCGCCCAGCGCCAGCTCTCTGGCACTGATCTCCTGCAGGGCGATCAGAATATGCGCCGCCGCATTCAAGGGGTCAACCCCCGTGTTCGGCATGGAGCCGTGGCAGCCCTTCCCCTGTACCACAATTTCAAAATAATCCGCCGCGGGAGCGCTGACTCCGGGGGAGGATACCACCACAGTGCCCGGCTCAAAGGGCATCCCCGCCATCACATGGATCATCAGCGCCGCGTCAACCTTCGGATTTTCCAGAACCCCCGCCTTTATCATGTCATCGGAGCCCCGGAAGATTTCCTCCGCAGGCTGGAACATCAGCTTTACGGTTCCCTGGATTTCCTCCTCATGGGCTTTCAAAAGCCGTGCTGCCCCCAGCAGCATGGCCGTGTGCATATCATGCCCGCAGGCGTGCATCCTGCCGTTTTCACAGGGAAAGTCAACGTCCGCTTCCTCCCTGACGGGCAGGGCATCCATATCTCCCCGGATGAGGAAGACTTTTCCCGGCTTACCCACACCCGCAAGCGCCACCAGTCCCGCTTTTCCACATTTTTGCGGCTCATATCCCATCTCCCTGAGCGCCTTCTCCACATAGGCGAGCGTTTCCTTTAACTCAAACCCGGTTTCGGCGTGGGTGTGCAGATATCTTCTGTGTGCGATCAGAGCAGGCTGAAAGTCTTCCGCCTCCCTGAGCAATTGTCCCTTATCCATATACTCACCTTCCGTCCTTCTTATTTTGTGTCTGCCCTGCCCTGGCAGAGCCCTGTCTTGACCCTGGTCTTCGCCTGTCCTGCCAGTCCCGCCTTCATTCAGTCGGTATATCCGTATACCACGCAGCCGTGAGGGAGAAGCTGTGCCTTTAATGAGGCTTCTGAGAATACGGATTCCTCGCCGCTCCAGCCCTCGGTCAGCTTCGTCTTTCTGCCCTCAAGCCCCAGACTTTCCGCGGGAACGGCCACCTCCGCCGCCTCGTCACTCAAATTAAACAGCGCTGCGTAGTGCTCTCCGCTTCCCTCGTTGTCCGCTCTCCACACAGCTCTTTTGTCGTCCAGGACAAGCTGCCTCGGCCTGCAGTCCGGCGTCAGCATGTTCAGTATCCGTCTGTTGGTGAGAAGCGATAAAGTCTTCTCGTCCAGCTTTGTCAGCTCCGCTCCCAGCATCAGGGGGGAACCGAACAGACACCAGAGCGTCATCATGGTCTTCTGCTCCTCGAAGGTGAAGTTCGTCTGCCTCTCCTGTCCGAAGCCCTTTCCCAGATATCCAAGGGGAAGCATGTCGCAGTCCGGATAGCACCCCTTCGACACATGGTTCTGCCACAGCTCACACCGGTGGAACATATCCTTCAAAAGTTCCCACTTGTCCCAGAAGTCATCCGTGATCCGCCACATGTTCGCATAGGTCTCATAATGCCAGGCCTGCTCGATCAGGGCCGGTCCCGGGGAGAGGGAAAGCACCACCTCTCTGCCGCAGCTTCGGATGGCTCTGTGGAGCATCTCCACCTCATGGCGCGCGGAATAGGGATTTGCAGGATAGATGTTTGTATTGCAGATATCATCACACTTGATGAAATCCACTCCCCACTCTGCATACATCTGCAGGAGGGAATCGTAATACGCCTGACCTTCCGGGCAGTTTCTCACGCCGTACATATCCGGATTCCAGCCGCAGATAGAAGAAGGATTGGCGATCTCATCCGCAGTGACCTCCGTTCCCTTCACCTTTAAATGCTGATGTGCCGCCATGCGGGGAATCCCTCTCATAATGTGTATCCCGAATTTCAGTCCCAATGAATGGACATACTCCGCAAGAGGTCCAAACCCTCTGCCGCCTGCGGAGGAGGGGAACCTCTCCGGGTCCGGCTGCAGCCTTCCGAATTCATCCATCTCCAGTTTGCTGAAGGGAATGTACTGATAGCGGTCTCTCTTTGAGCCGGCCCCGTGTGCATACCACTGGATGTCCACGACGATATACTGCCAGCCGTATTCCTTCAGATGTGCCGCCATGTAATCGGCGTTTGCCTTCACCTGCTCCTCGTCCACTGTTGTGTCATAATAGTCATAGCTGTTCCACCCCATGGGCGGCATAGGTGCAAACGAATTTTTGTCCATACTCTTTCTCCTTTTTATTCTTTCCTCTCCATAAGGTGCGCATCCGTTTCATGCGCTTTTGCTCCGCAGGAGGAACCTTCCCGGGAAACAAAAGACGGCCGTGTCCCCACAGCCGCCCCTCAAAATACCAGTTTTTTATGCTCCGAAAGCATTGTAGCTCTTGTACAGGAAGATCATGTACAGGATGCCTGCCACAAAAGCTGCGATTGCAATGATAAAGCTGAGAACACCTGCAAGGATCGAAATCACCGGAATCTTTTCCAGGATCGCGATCACGATGCTTACCGCATAGCAGACAAGATTGATCTTCCAGACCAGCTCGCCCTTTCCCGCAATGTCCTCATGTCCTCTGTTTTTCAGGACCTCTCCCACAGAGGTACACACCAGATATACGATCAGGAAATTCAAAACATCTGCTGCTATGGTCAGGAGCGTACCGATGACCGCCACACTTCCCAGAGCTGAGGAGAGAACACTGACCACTAAATTAGCGATCGTCAGCACAAAAGCCTTCTTGCAGCCCTCGATATCCTTTCCCACGCCGTAAAGCCCAAGGATACTGATGATGGCGAAGACTATCGCGCCAATTCCGCCGATCACCTTGATCACCGGGATCACCAGAAGCACCGCACAGACGATAGCGCCAATCTCTGCGATAAACATTTTTTTCAGGCCGGAGCCTGTGTTACTGTAGCTTTCCATGTCTTTTTCCTCTTTTCGTATTATTTACAGCAACTATATCTTA
>CAYPSH010000073.1:0-7208 GCA_964413445.1 uncultured Acetatifactor sp. | reverse complement strand
GTAGCTTTCCATGTCTTTTTCCTCTTTTCGTATTATTTACAGCAACTATATCTTAACTGTTTTCATCGAAAATGTAAAGACAATTACACTTATTTTAACGCAGGAGTCAGTAAAATATCGTGACCCACGGTTCTGTAGAATAAACTGCGGAAGGCTTCCGCATCCAGAGTCTGTCCCAGCGCCCACATCACCTTGGTCACGGTGGCCTCCAGGGTCATATCATAGGCTTCCATCAGGCTTAAGTTCTCCTTGATGACCTTCCCCACCTGGTAGACCTCCATATCACTGCCCTCATGGGTGACCTGAGTCGCCATCATCACGATCTTTCCCGCATCCGACCATCTCTTGATCTCCCTGAAAAAAGGCTCCTCCCCGTACTCGGGAAGTCCCCCCACGCCAAAGGCCTCTATGATGACCGCATCATAGCAGGAAAACAGGCGTCTCAACAGACTTGCGTCCATCCCGGGGATGAGCTTTAAAAGCAGCACCCTGTCGTTCATCGCGTGATAGAACCGCACGGGCTCCTTCACCCTGTCCTTGTCGTCGATGTAAAAGACGATCCTGCCGTCCCGGATGACCGCGACCGAAGGGTAATTTATGCTGGAGAATGCGTTATAGCTCTTGGAGCGCTCCTTTTTGGCCCTTGTGCCCGCGATGACCTTGCCGCCGAACACGATGTTGACCCCGTGGGCTTTCGGGTCCGAGGCGAACAGCAGGCTGTCCAAAAGATTGGTCCTGGCATCCGTCACCGGCAGATCGATGGGCTTCTGGGCGCCCGTGACCACAATGGGCTTTTCGCTGTTCTGGATCAGATAGGAGAGAGCCGCCGCCGTGAACGCCATGGTGTCCGTGCCGTGGCAGATCACAAAGCCGTCATAGGACTCATAATTTTTCTCCACCAGCTCCTCCAGCGCAAGCCAGTGCTTTTCGTAGACATTCGTGCTGTCCAGACTGAAGGGCTGGATCACATCCACCCTGCAAAACTCCCTGTAGCCCTCCACATACCTTAACAGGTCCTCCGCCCCGATCTGGGGTGTCAGCCCCTCCTCCGTGTAGCCGGAGGCAATCGTACCGCCTGTTGCAATCAATAAAATACGCCTCATGAATTCCTTACCTCACAAAAAACAAAAGTAAGCTCATTATACTATCCTTACCCGAAAAAGAAAACGATTTTTTTCTTGACCTGAACCGGATTCTCTCTATAATTAGTTATATTGATTTTTTCAGTATTTCCATTACAAAGGAGTATTAACCATGGATCTGACAAAAGGCAGCATCACCGGTAAGTTGATCCGTTTTACCATTCCCATCATTATCATACAGTTTTTAAACCAGGCTTATACGCTGGCCGACAACGTGATCGTCGCCCGCTTTGTCAGCGAGGAGGCTCTGTCTGTGCTCTCCACTGTGAGCACGGCTCTGGTGGTAGCCTACTGCCTGATGTCCGGTTTCTCCGGCGCCACCTCCATTCTGTCCGGCAACCTCTACGGCAGCCGGGACTTTCAAAAGCTTAAGGCAACTGCCAAGTCACTGGTGATCGGCTCTCTCCTTGTCTCCGTGCTGATCTTTGCAATCTACACCCTCGGAGCCGCGCCGATCTTTACACTGCTCAAAGTGCCGGACGAGATCATGGGTGAGTGCCGTTCCCTGATCTGGCTCTACGCCCTGTCCCTCCCGCCCACCTACGTCTGCTCCACCTGCACCGCGATCCTGACCGGCATGGGGGATTCCAAGGCTCCCATGTACATCTCGTTAAGTTCCCAGGTGCTCAACATCATCCTGGATGTCGTGGCAGTCGCTGTTTTGGGCTGGGGGATCCGCGGAGCGGCCTGGGCCTCCGTCTTAAGCGTCATCGTTGCAATGGTTCTTACGCTGCAAAGACTTAAGGCATCCATGAAGGCTCTGGACGAGGGGGACTGCCGCGCGGATTTTTCCTGCATGAGAGAGTATCTGCCTCTGGCGGTCCCCTCCATCCTGCAGCAGTCCGTCGTGTCCGTCGGCACACTGCTCCTGCAGGTGCTGGTAAACAGACAGGGCGTCGCCTACATCAACGGTTACACGGTTGCAAGTACCTTAAACGGGCTCTTCCTGCTCCCCGTCTCCTCCTGCTGCATGGGCTATGAGACCTTTGCCGCCCAGAATCTGGGAGCCGGGAAACAGGAAAGGGTGAAGGACGGGTTCTTCCGCCTCTTGGGCATCGGCACCCTCCTGAGTGTGTTCCTCTCTCTTTTGACTGTCCTGGGCGCAGATTTCCTGATCGGGCTCTACCTGACAGACCACACCGGCAATGCCTTTACCTTTGCGAAGCTCTTCCTGCTCCTGCTGATCCCCAGTTATTTCCTGACCCTGGCGAAAATGAGCGTGGAAAGCCTCTTCAAGGCGCAGTTAAAGGTTTACCGCTTCACCCTGTCCTCCCTGATCTCCCTGGGAAGCCGTATCCTGTTCGCCTATGCCCTCACCCCGGCCTTTGGGCTCACCGCCCTCGCCTGGGCGACCCTGCTCGGGAACCTGATCGCAGCCCTTTTCGTCTGGATCATGTTGGGAACAGACAGGCAAAGACAGGCAAAGGCTTCCAGATGACCCTGTACAGATTTTTTTCGGAAAGGCTTATTTACATATGAAAATTTTACTTGTCACACCCACCTCAGTGTCGGTGGAACTGCAAAATAAGGACACCTATTACACAAAACCATTCGAAGTATTCTTAAACGGTTCCCTCCAGAGGGAGGAGAACCGGAATTCCTTCTCCCTGCACGGTCTGACACCCGGCGCCTTCTATCAGCTTTCGATAAAGGGAGAAGCTTTTGAGGACGAGATTACTTTTACAACATTGGAGAAACGCGAGAGGGTCATCTGCTCCGAGGATATCGGGGAAGGCGATGCGACCGGGGCTCTCCAGGAGGCCGTAAACAATCTGGGAGAAGATGAGTTTCTGACCCTGAAGGGAAGCTTTCACGTGACTGCCCTGTTTTTGAAAAGCCACCTGTATCTGCATCTGCCGAAGGGCTCCCGCCTCCTCGGGGAGACAGACAGAAACGCCTTTCCCATCCTGCGGGCATCAGAGGAGGCAAACGGCGTGGTCCTCGGCACCTGGGAGGGACGGGCGGAGGACTCGTTTGCCAGCATCCTGACGGGCATCGGCGCAGAAGATGTCTGCATCTACGGGGAAGGCGTCATCGACTGTCAGGCCGGAGAGGGGGACTGGTGGACAGACCACCGGAAGCTGCGGATTGCAAGGCGTCCGAAGGGAATTTTTTTGCACACCTGCAAAAACGTCTCCCTGGAGGGCATCACTGTGCAGAACACACCCTCCTGGAACCAGCACCCCTTCTATTCCAGGGATTTAAAATACATCAACCTGACGCTTTTAAACCCTGCGGACTCTCCCACCACAGACGGCCTCGATCCGGAGTCCTGCGACAATGTGCTGATCGTGGGGACAAGGTTCAGCGTGGGGGATGACTGCATTGCCATCAAGTCCGGAAAATTGGACTTTGCAAGGAAATACCGGACTCCATCCTCCCGCATCACCGTCCGCAACTGCCTGATGGAATACGGACACGCGGGCGTCACCATCGGCAGCGAGAACAGCGGCGGCGTGCGGGATGTGCTTGTGACGAACTGCCTGTTCCATAAAACGGACAGGGGGCTGCGCATCAAGAGCCAGAGAAGCCGCGGGAACCTTGCGGTGATCCAAAATATCACCTTCCGAAACATCCGGATGGAGGATGTCAGGTCCCCCTTCGTCATCAATGCCTTCTACAAGGCCGGAAACGACGAGGCTGACTGGAGGTTTGAGAGAGGCGCCCTCCCTGTGACCGACCTGACCCCGGTCTTCGGGGATTTCCTCTTTGAGGACATCACATGCCGGGATGTGTCTTACGGAGCAGGCTTCTTCCTGGGGCTTCCGGAATCCATGCTGCAGAAGGTCACCCTGAGAAATGTGACCGTCTCCTACAGATCCGACGCGCAGGCCGGGGAAATGGCCATGACCGCCTGGAGGGAGAACTTCCTGCGCGCAGGCTTCGTCTGTGAGAATCTAAAGACCCTGCAGCTGGAGCACGTGGTGTTCGAAAATGAGCCGGATAAAAAATTTATCTTGAGAAATGTGCTGGAAGTGATAGAATAAAAAAGCTACACCCGGCAAGGGTACAGATAACAGAAAGGTACGGTTATATAATTATGGATACTTTGATTTTTGCCTTAAACGCGATTCTGCCGATCATCCTGCTGATCTTCTTAGGTTATTTCCTGAAAAGGATACATTTTCTTGAAGAAGACTGGTTCAGGAAGGGAAACACACTGATCTTCAAGGTCTGTCTGCCCGTGCTCCTTTACATCAATGTCTACAACATTGAGTCCTTCACCTCGATCAACTGGTCCGTGGTGGTCTACTCGGAGATTGCCATCTTTGTGGTTTTCTTCCTCGGCCTTCTTTTAGTGAAGCTCACCATCCCCGACGACAGGCAGAAGGGCGTGGTCCTGCAGTGCACCTTCCGCTCCAACTTTGCCATCATCGGGCTGACCCTGGCCGAGTCCCTGGGCGGCGTACAGGGAAAGGGGATCGCAGCCGTGCTCAGCGCCTTCTCCATCCCCACCTTTAACGTGCTGGCCGTGATCGCCCTGACGATGTTCAACAAGGGGGAGGACGGAAAAAAAGTAAACTTTAAGAGCGTGCTCATAAAGATTGCAAAGAACCCCCTGATCATCGGTGTTGTCCTGGGGCTGATCACTCTGGGCATCCGCTCCCTGATCCCCGTCTCAGCCGACGGCACACTTTATTTTTCCCTGTCCGGCAACCTGAAATTTCTCTACACGGCGTTGTCCAACCTCTCCAAAATAAGCTCTCCTCTGGCTCTGATCATCCTGGGCGGACTGTTTGACTTTTCTGCCGTAAAGGGAATGTTAAAGCAGATCCTCATCGGAACCCTCTCCAGAGTGGCGGTGGTTCCCCTCCTGGTCATCGGTACAGCGGTAATACTCTCCCGTTACACCAGTCTTCTGAACTTCGATGCATCGGTCTATCCTGCGCTCGTCGCCCTCTTCGGCTCGCCTGTTGCGGTGGCCAGTGCCATCATGGCGCAGGAAATGGACAACGACGGTGTCCTCGCAGGCCAGCTGGTGGTCTGGACTTCCGTGATGTCCATCTTTACACTGTTTCTTGCTATTCTGATTCTGCGAGGTCTGGGGCTTTTGTAAGCCCCTCCCGCTCGCCCTCCGAGTAGACACAGCAGCCGCATCTGCCCCTCTCCTTTGTACAGTAAAGCGCCTGATCTGCCTGGCGGAACAATTCCTCCCTGTAACCGCTTTTCGAAAACGTGATCCCCGCACTGACGGAAAATCCCGGGGTCTCATCGTCCGCAATCTGCAATTTCTCGTTGATCCTGTTGATCTTTGAGACGATCGTACTGCTGGCATCCGAAGTGATCCCCAGTATAAACACCAGAAACTCATCTCCTGCAAACCGGATGACATAATCCTCATCCCTGAAGCTGCTGCTCAGCAGGCGGCTGACCTTTTGCAGCGCCCTGTCTCCCGCCTCATGCCCGTAGGTGTCATTGATCCCCTTAAAATTGTCCACATCCAGCATCATAAGTGCAAACGGCATCTCCGCATTCCTCATTTTTTTGCACAATTCCAGCAGGGAGGATCTGTTCAAAAGCCCTGTCAGCACATCGTGAGCCGCCTCCCAGCGCGCCTGGCTGATCTGATGGTGGGCTTCGGACATACGCTTTCTGTTCTGCGCCTGCGCTGCGCAGTACATGTACAGGATACCTGCGATGAGGGCAGCCACAGCGACGCAGATTGCCAGCACGATCAGTACATTTTCTCTCAGGAAATCGCCGGTGGTGTAACGGGTCTCTTCCCCGGAATACAGGATCAGCGAATTCTGGATCAGGTAGTCACCCGTCTCCTGGATTCCCTTGTTTAAGATGGCCAGAAGAAGCGTGTCACCTCTGCGGACGGCAAATCCGATGTCCACCGTCTCCGAAAGATTAGCACTCTGCAGGCTTCTCAGGTGCACTGACCCAAAATAACAGTTATCTATGGCAAATTCCATGAGCGTAAAGTCCGCAAGGTCCTCTCTCACTGCCTCCAGACATTCCTCCAGGCTCCCGCAGTAGACCTTTTGTGCCTGTGGAATATAGATATCGAGAAAATCCTCCTGAAAAGGGTCCGCAGCAGATACGGCGGCACGCTCAAAAACATCCGGAGATTTGCTGTTGTTATAAAGCTTCACAGAGGATGTGGTGACAGGGTCGGAGACCATCGTGTCTTTTTCCTCCGCTATGCCGAAATCGCAGTAAGCCGGGAAAATGGCATCCACAACGCCGCTGTCAAGCGCTTCCTGCAGGTCCTCATAGCTTTCGTAGGCGCAGGTCTGCCACTCGATCCCGTAGACCCTGCCGATATTCTCCAGAAGATCCTTCAGCATTCCGTCCGCTCTGCCCGTCTCCGCATTGTAATCGCAGTAGGGCATGTAGTCCTCCAGATAGCCTATCCGGACCTGCTGATGCTTTGAAAGCCATTCCTCTTCTTCCTCATCCAGGGTGTCTGAGAGAATGGTATTGCCGCCGGTATACTTAAGCCGAAGCTCCTCGCTGTAAAAAGGATTTGCGCTCAGGATGGCCTCCATGGCACGGTTTAGCTCCTCCAGCAGGTCAGGTCTTTCTCTGCTGACGCCGAAATAATAGGCCGCTTTTTTGCCGTTCAGAGTGGAGAGATCCTCCGCCTGTATGTCTGTCTGCCCGTCATAGTCATACAGACAGTCGTATTCTTCTCCCTGGGCTTCCTCCGAAAAGAGAATCTGCTCCGCGCGGGCTTCTGTGTAAATCAGGCCTCCCATCAGGTCCACCTCTCCCGCCATAAGCCTTTCCAGAGACTCCTGAAAGCTTCCGTAGACATATTCGTAGGTCCATCCGGTGTAGTAGGCTATCTTCTGCAGATATTCATACCCGTAACCGTATTTCCTTTCCCCCTCTGCGCCCTCCTGAAAATTTTCACACAGCACATAAGCCACACGGACAACCTTTTCTTCCGTCTGTTTGTTCTCCGCCGTCTCCGACTCTTCCGCAAACACAGATAGCCCTCCGAAGAACAGGAGGGCTACCGCCATAAATACCGACAGAGAGCTGCGCAAGAGCTTCTCTGCTATCTTTCCGTAATGTATCATACTTTCAAGCCTCGTACAAATATACCGTTAAAAC
>CAYPSH010000072.1:2579-7276 GCA_964413445.1 uncultured Acetatifactor sp. | reverse complement strand
AACCCAAAGGAAATGAAGAGAATGGCAAAACAGAAGGAAGTAAAGACAAATGCCTGCCGGATACTGGAGTCCATGAAAATCCCGTTTACGCATATGACCTATGAGTGCGACGAATTTGTGGACGGGCTGCAGATAGCCGACAAGCTTTCGCTGCCCTATGAAAAGGTATATAAGACTCTTGTGACTGTCGGAAACAGCAAAAACTATTTTGTGTTTGTGATCCCTGTCGCAGAGGAGCTGGATCTGAAGGCAGCGGCCAGGAGTGTCGGTGAGAAAAATGTGGAGATGCTCCATGTAAAGGATATCAATGCCGTCACCGGTTATATCAGGGGCGGCTGCACTGCCGTAGGCATGAAAAAGCAGTATGTGACGAGGATTGACAGCTCTGCGCAGGCACTGGAGACCATGATCGTCAGCGGAGGACGCATCGGCTTACAGCTGGAACTGGCGCCTGCGGATCTGGCAAAGGCCTGCAGGGCGGAGTTTGCCGATGTGGTGAGACACTGACCAAAAGAGAAGGGAACTGATTCAAAGAATAACAGATGGAGTGGAGACAGATGCAGGAAAAGAAGAATATCATGGACTATGAGACGGTGGCGCTCGATGAGGAGAAAAAAGCGGTGGTCATCATTGACCAGACTCTGCTGCCGGGACAGACAAAGCTGATAGAACTTAAGACGGCACAGGAGATATGGGACGCCATTTATCTGCTGAAGGTGAGGGGTGCGCCGGCCATAGGCGTCTGCGCAGCCATGGGAATTTATGTGCTGGCGGAGGGAATCTGCGAGGAGGATTTTGAAGCATTTTACAGTAAATTCAGGGAATATAAGGATTTTCTGGATTCCGCCAGACCTACCGCCGTCAATCTGTCCTGGGCGCTGAACAGGATGGAGAAAAAGGCGCTTAAGGCGGGCAGGGAAGAGAAAAGGACAGTGGCGGAGGTGAAGGAGATCCTGCACAGGGAAGCGCTCGCCATCCGGGATGAGGACATTGAGGTCTGCAGAAGGATCGGAGAAAACGGACTGACCCTGGTCAAGCCCGGCGACGGCATCCTGACCCACTGCAATGCAGGGCAGCTTGCCACGGTAAAATACGGAACTGCCACGGCACCCATCTATCTTGGGCAGGAGAGAGGCTATCATTTTCACGTTTTTGCGGATGAGACGAGGCCTCTTTTGCAGGGGGCGAGACTGACGGCCTTTGAGCTGTATTCCTCCGGCGTGGATGTGACGCTGATCTGCGATAACATGTCGGCGAATGTGATGAGCAAGGGGCTTGTACAGGCTGTCTTCGTGGGCTGCGACAGGGTGGCGGCAAACGGGGATACCGCAAACAAGATCGGCACCTCGGTTGTGGCGACGGTTGCGAAGTATTACGGTGTGCCTGTGTATGTATGTGCGCCCACCTCCACCATCGACATGAATACGGCCACAGGAGCACAGATCCATATCGAGGAGCGGCCGGGAACAGAGGTCACGGAAATGTGGTACAGGGAGAGGATGGCGCCGGAGGGAGTAAAGGTTTACAATCCGGCATTCGATGTGACTGATCATGACCTGATCGCAGGTATTGTGACAGAGTACGGCGTGGCCAGGGCACCCTACACGGAAAGCCTGGCGGAAATCATGGCAAGGAAACAAGGGCAATAGGCCGCGGAAAGGTATGATGATCGGGATGGATTTTACAGGATATTTGTTTGCGCATTTTATCGGGGAGCAGAAGGACGGGGAGCAGATTTATTTTTCCCTGAGCCGTGATATGCTCCACTGGAATGACTTAAACGGCGGAAGGCCGGTGCTCTATAACACCGTGGGAGAAAAGGGAGCCAGAGACCCCTTCCTGATCCGGGCAGACGGCTGCCGGGAAGCGGGCGGAAGCGCCTATTATCTGATCGCCACAGACCTCCGGATCGAGGCGGGAAAGGGCTGGGAGGCTGCCCAGTACAGAGGAAGCAGGGACATCCTTGTGTGGGAGTCCGAGAATCTGCTGGACTGGAGCGGGCCTGTTGCCCATACCGTTGGTGTGGAAGGGGCAGGCTGTGTCTGGGCGCCGGAAGCGATCTATGATGAGGAAAAAAAGGCTTTTCTGGTGTTCTGGGCCTCCATGGTGGACCAAAAGCAGAAAATCTATGCCGCCTACACAAAAGATTTCAGAGAGTTTGGCGAGACCTTCCTTTTTCTGGAAAAAGAAAATCATGTGATCGACTCTACGATCATCCGCACAAAAGAGGGGTATTATCGCTACACCAAGGATGAGACCACCAAAAATATCTGTGTGGATTTCGCAGCCGATCTGCGGCCTGAGAGCTTCAGGGAAATGAAGTCGGAAGTGCTTTCAAAGCTGTACGGCGTGGAAGGGCCGGAGATCGTCAAATTCAACGACCGTGAGGAATGGTGCCTGATCGTTGACAGGTTTGCCACTTCGGGCGGCTATCTCCCGCTGGTGAGCGACAACCTGAAAAGCGGAGAGTTCCGCATCCTGGCCGAGGAAGAGTTTGACATGGGCGGCACAAAGAAAAGACACGGCGGGATCATTCCGGTCACGGAAGAAGAATACAGGAGACTGGAGAAAAGGAATGAGGCGTAATGTAAGTCTTTCAGAGATTTCCGACGGGCGGCTCTACGGAGAGGGCGATATGGTCAGGGCGGACTGTCACGGCTGCATGGGATGTTCTGCGTGCTGTAAGGGCATGGGAAATTCCGTGATCTGTGACCCTTACGATGTCTGGAGGCTGACGCTTGGCCTGGGGGTAACTGTTGAAGGCCTGCTCGAGGCCGGAAAGCTGGAACTGAATGTGGTGGACGGCTGTGTCCTTCCCAATCTGAAGATGAGCGGGCAGGAGGAAAGCTGTGCGTTCCTGGACAGGGAGGGCCGCTGCAGCATCCATGAGAGCAGACCAGGTATCTGCAGGCTCTTCCCGCTGGGGCGGTTTTACGAGGAAAACGGGGATTTCAGGTATTTCCTGCAGACGGGAGAGTGCCTGGGGAAAAACCGCTCCAAGATAAAGATTTCCAAGTGGATCGATGTGCCCCAACAGGGGAGGAATCATGACTTTATCTGCGCATGGCATCGTCTGTTGAAGGAAGTGGAAACCTGTGTGGCGGCGGACGATGTGGGGGAGAGGGCCAGAGCCCTGAATATGAGCCTTTTGCATATTTTCTACCTGACACCCTATCTGCCGGGAGAAGATTTCTATCAGCAGTTTTACGAGAGACTGGAACGCTTCCGGGAAATTTCCGGGAAATGCTGATGAGAGACAAAAATACTGATTGAGAAAAAAGAGGGAAGAGGCAGAGTATGGAAGTCCTGGTTTCGATCATAGTTCCTGTGTACAATGCTGAAGATTATCTGAAACGGTGTGTTGACAGTGTTCTGGCGCAGGAATACAAGAATTTTGAATTATTGCTGGTGGATGACGGCAGCACGGATGCATCCCCTGAAATCTGCGACAGGTTTGCAGCGCAGGATGAGCGTGTCAAAGTGCTCCACAAAAAAAATACCGGTGTGTCTGACACCAGGAATCAGGCTCTTGACATGGCCAGAGGGGACTATCTGCAGTTTCTGGATGCGGATGACTGGCTGACACCGGATGCCACCAAGCTTTTTGTGCAGAGCGCCCAGTCCAGCGGCTGTGACATGGTGATCGCGGACTTTTACCGGGTGTCCGGAGAGCATCTTTCCCACAAGGGGGACATCGAGAAAGAGGGCCTTCTCACCAGAGAGGAGTTTGCCGGTTTTATGATGGAAAACCCGGCAGATTTCTATTACGGGGTGCTTTGGAACAAGCTGTTTCGCAGGGATATCGTGGAGAAGCAGCACCTGCGCATGGACCCGTCCGTCAGCTGGTGTGAGGACTTTATCTTCAATATGGAATACATCAGGCACTGCAGGACCATCTATGCCCTGCAGGTACCTGTCTATTATTATGTGAAGACCAAGGGAAGCATTGTGAACAGCCAGGGGGTAAACATCAACAATACCATCCGCATGAAGCTGAATGTGTTTGAGTATTACCACCAGTTTTACAAGGAGCTCTACGACGAGGAGAGCTATGACAACATCCGTTTTCAGGTACACAGGTTTTTCGTGACCTACGCCAAGGATGGGTTTGTGCCCCCGGCTCTTCTGCCGGGCAGTGTAAAGCTTGGGCAGGAGAGACAGTCGGTGTGCCTGCCGGAGGCGGTGGAGGGGGACAGCATCCCTCTTGAATATTATCGCTACAGGAAGCTTTGGGAGAGATACTGCGAGGTAGTTGCGCTGAAAAATGACATGACCATAGAGGAGGTGGTGATCCTGTCCTATCTCAGCCAGGATCTGGACATTTCCGATACGGAGCAGCTGGTCAATCTGGCCGGGATCTCAAAGCGCAGCGCTTCCTCCGCAGTGCAGAAGCTGGAAAAGCGCAATATGATCAAGCGGGAGAGTATCAAAGTACCGAAAGCAGCTAAAAAGGAATCCCGCACGAAGGATAAGGAGAGCAAAAACAATGCGCCCCGTGTGCGCAGGCGCATTGTGGTCCTGCCGGAGGCAACGCCGGTGCTGTGTGACCTGGCCCGGGCGGAGAAGGACTTTACGGCGGTCCGCTTCAAGAATTTTTCCGGCGAGGAGAGAAAACGCTATGAGAGCGGCGCAAGAAAAATGCGGGAGAATGTGAAGGATGTGCTGCGCAGCTGACCTGGAGGGGTGGCGGGACTCGC
>CAYPSH010000072.1:0-2479 GCA_964413445.1 uncultured Acetatifactor sp. | reverse complement strand
AAAGAACAGGAACAGAAGGATAGATGGAAGAGGAAAAAGATTTTGTGACAGAGGCGGAGACGGAGGAGGAAAGGGAGAGAAGGCTTCGCCGCAGGAAGCGCATCGAACAGATGCAGCGGGAAAAGAAAAAAGCGCAGATGCGGCAGAGGTGTGTCATCCCCGGTGCAGTGATCGCTCTGGTGCTGCTGATCCTATGTGTGGGGATTTCTGTGGCAAAGAAGACAGGGAAGGAAGAGGGATCGCAGGAGGGCAGTGCAGGTGTCTCTGTGGCATCGGAAGTGGGCAGCTCTGGTGCAGATGTCTCCATTGCATCGGAGGCGGGCAGCCCCGGAGCAGATGCTCCTGCGGCTTCCGATACAGCAGCCCCTGAGGAGGACAATGTCCCGGCATCCGGCGGGACGGAAGGGGACGGAGAGGGAGATCCCTCGGAGGAAGATGCGGAGAGCACGGAGCCGGAGGTTTTCGGCCCCTTTCCTCAGGAAAAGCCGAAGGAGCCTGTGTTTGAGGCTGTGAGTACCGATGCGACCGCGGGGTTTGAGGCGGAGATCATCAGCGAGTACGGCGTGCTGATCGAGGTGGACACGGGAACCATACTGGCTGAAAAAGGCGGCTTTGAAAGAATCAATCCCGCCTCCATGACAAAGATACTGACAGTACTTACCGCGGCGGATGCCCTGGGGCTGACCGCGGATAACTGGGAGACGATGGAGGTGCTGGACGATACCTTCACCATTACAATTGAGATTACGGACTATGCCTATGTACACGATTGCAGCATCGTGGGCTTTGATGTGGGGGAGGAGGTGACAGTGAGGGATCTGTTTTACGGCACGATCCTTCCCTCCGGCGGGGATGCGGCGCTGGGACTTGCCTGCTATGTGGCAGGGTCACAGGAGGCGTTTGTGGAGCTGATGAATCAGAAGCTGGAGGAGCTGGGGCTTTCCGATTCCAGCCACTTTACAAACTGCGTGGGCCTGTACGACAGCGAACACTACACCACCCCCTATGATATGGCAGTCATGCTGAAAACTGCCGCGGACAGCACTTTTTGCAGACAGGTCCTCTCCGCCCACACCTACACTACCTCAGAGACGGAACAGCACCCGGAGGGGATTCTCGTCTCCAACTGGTTCCTGCGCCGGATCGAGGACAGGGATACCCACGGGGAAGTGCTCTGCGGAAAGACCGGCTATGTGGTCCAGTCCGGCAACTGCGCGGCAAGCCTTGCCGCGGACGGCGAGGGCAGGGAATACCTGTGTGTGACGGCAGGCTCCAGCAGCAGCTGGCGCTGCATCTATGACCATGTGGCCCTGTACCAGAAATATCTGAGGGAATAAGGGACTGTTAATGTTGTCAACATATCTACACAAGAGAAAGATTTGGGAGGCATCACTGTGAATTTAAGAGAATTACCGATCGGAAAATGCGCGACGATCACCAATGTCGGGGGAGAAGGGGCTCTGAGGCAGCATTTCTTAGACATGGGAGTGATCCCGGGAACGGACATTGTGCTGATAAAATATGCACCTCTGGGCGATCCCATGGAGTTTATGATCCACGGATATGAGCTGACCTTACGTTTGGCGGACGCGGAAAAAATAGAGATAACGAATGTCAGGGAGAGCAGCCTTGAGCAGGAGTCCGCGAAGGCGGAGAAGAAAAAACACATCGCCCATCCGGGCTTAGGCGAGGGCGGCAAGTACCATGAGACGGAGAAGGAAAACCCTCTGCCGGAGGGGACAATCCTCACCTTTGCGCTGGCGGGCAACCAGAACTGCGGCAAGACCACACTCTTCAACCAACTGACAGGCTCCAACCAGCATGTGGGAAATTTCCCGGGAGTGACAGTGGACAGGAAGGACGGACACATCAAGGGGCATGACAACACCCTGATCACGGATCTGCCCGGAATCTATTCCATGTCTCCCTACTCCAGCGAGGAGATCGTCACCAGAGAGTTTGTGCTGAGAGAGCACCCGAAGGGAATCATCAATATCGTGGATGCCACCAACATCGAGCGGAACCTTTATCTGACCATGCAGCTGATGGAGCTGGACATCCCCATGGTGCTGGCACTGAACATGATGGATGAGGTGAGGGGCAACGGCGGCTCCATTCAGATCAATGAAATGGAGGAGATGCTCGGCATTCCTGTGGTGCCGATCTCTGCGGCAAAAAACGAAGGCATTGACGAGCTGGTGGACCACGCGCTCCATGTGGCGAAATATCAGGAGCCTCCAAAGAGGATCGACTTCTGCGGTGCGGACCAAAAGGGCGGTGCAGTTCACAGATGCCTCCACGCCATCATGCACCTGATCGAGGATCATGCGCAGCGCGCCGGGATCCCTGTGCGCTTTGCCGCGAGTAAGCTTGCGGAGGGCGATAAAAATATCGCGGACAGCCTGGGGCTGGATCAGAATGAGAAGGAAATGCTGGAGCACATCATCTGCCAGATGGAGACAGAGAGCGGCATGGACCG
>CAYPSH010000071.1:0-7308 GCA_964413445.1 uncultured Acetatifactor sp. | reverse complement strand
CGTTGCAGAAACCTGTGAGGTCTGCGACCGGGGGAGAACCTGCGGGGTCTCCTCTTTTTTACTTTAAGAAGATACTGTATATGCCATTTTGATGAAAAAATACGTATGAAAACGATGGTTGTGGAGGACAAAAACCGGTGCCTGCGTTATTTTCGTTTTCATAGGAAATTCATTTGCGCTAGGCCAGGTCTGGGGCTATAATAATTTTAAGATTAAATGTCTTGGGCGAAGTGGAGTAAAGGTGGTAAACGAACACTGATGTGTTGGAGGCAGATATAATAAAGAAACAGAAAATTGTGCACACATAGTGGGAGAGTGACAGGAATGAAGTCAAACAAGGGCAAAATTATTTTCATCTGTGTCCTGATCATACTGATAGCAGCCGCCGGCGTGTATGCTTATTTCCGACCTGCGCTAAGGGCGGCAGCCGTTTTGAAGGAAAAGATGGATTCCCCCAAATTTGAATATGAGCTGGAGGCGGAGCTGGACAAAGATTTGCTCTCTGAAGAGCAGATAACGATATTGGATACTGTGGCTTCCCTGACCGGAACGGACAACGAGGATATGTACCGCCTGACGGTAAGCGGAAGCGTGGACGGGGATATCATTCATGCAAATATTTATCCGGAGGGCAGTAAAACGCCGATCCTGGAGCTCTATTTGAGTGATGACACGGATGTCATAAATGTGGCAGTGCTCTATTCCGCCATGCGAAGCAGTCTCGCCGGACAAAACCGGCTTTTGGGGGCACTCCTCCCTGTGTGGGAGGAAAACGGCTATGTGACTTTTGAGCAGGCGGAAGAGCTTCTGGACGCTGATCTTGGCGCGCTGATGGATTTTAAGCTGCAGTTTTCCGGGCAAAAAATCTCCGTCGGCCAGCTTTTCCTGCTGTTGGCATCCATGGACGCAAACAAAAAAGACAACAGTGTCACATTTCAGAAAAGCCTTGGAAATGACAAGATTGTTTTTAAACTGAATTATGAGAATGTGCCGGATGCGGAGATCCGGCTGTCAGCAGAAGATCCTGCGGAACTGATGGAAAGGTTAGCTCCGGTGCTTTCAAAGGCGGGATGGGACATCGGGGCTGAAATTCCGGAAACGATAGAGAATTTGAGCTTGAAGGTTTACCCCGGGCAGGGGAAAGACCTGACTGTGCCGGATGACTATGTGAACCAGAAGCTGATTGAACTGATCCTGAATGCAAAGGAACTTCTCCAAAGCGTCACAGACAGGGATTGACAAAACCGCATGAAAAAAGTATGATAGGCTCCAGATGCAAATGCAAAGCATTTGCATCTGGAGCTTTTTGGCGCACCAGACGGCGCACTAAAAAAAGAAAGGAAGAGCGATGTTTGACATGATAATGGAAGCTTTGCTGGATACGGTGAAGTTGATTCCCTTTTTATTTTTAACTTATCTCTGCATGGAGTACCTGGAGCATAAAACAGGTGAGCGAAGCCAGAGGCTGATGAAGAAGGCCGGAAAGATCGCCCCGGTCATCGGAGGCGTTCTGGGGATAGTGCCTCAGTGCGGATTCTCCTCGGCGGCCTCCAATCTGTATGCCGGCAGGGTAATTTCTCTGGGAACTTTGATGGCGGTATATCTTTCCACGTCGGACGAGATGCTGCCCATCCTGATCTCCGAGCAGGCACCTGCGGGGATGATCGCAAAGATCCTCCTGGCAAAAGCGCTCATCGGCATTGCGGCAGGACTTGTGATTGACTTTGTCATCCGCAGAAAAGGCGAGGAAGAACACGAACATATCCACGACATCTGTGAACAGGAGCATTGCCACTGTGAAAAGGGGATTGTCAGGTCGGCGGCATCGCACACCCTGCAGATCACCTTCTTTATTTTTGTGATCAGTCTGGCGCTGAATCTGGTGCTTCATTTTGTGGGGGAGGACGCGCTGGCAAACCTGGTGCTGAATCGTAAGGTGTTAGGACCGGCGCTTGCAGGGCTTGTGGGGCTGATCCCGAACTGTGCAGGCTCCGTGGTGATCACGCAGCTCTATCTGCAGGGGGCGATGGGAATTGACGCGGCTCTGGCCGGTCTTCTGACCGGAAGCGGTGTGGGTTTTCTGGTTTTGTGCAGGGTGAACCATGACAGAAAGGAGAATCTGAAGATTCTCGGACTCCTCTATGGAATTGGCGTGCTGACCGGGATCGCGGCAGGTTGCATCCTGTAGAACTTACGGCAGATGCGCACTTCATTTGCATTGGAGCGTGCCGCTTCGCAGTGCAAATGCGGCGGGGAAATCGCTCTGATCAATGAAATAAATTGGGATGGGGAGAAAACCATGGACAGGAAAGAAAAAATACATTTTATAGAATATGCGTATAAAGACGGGGCGGATGAGTTACACTATCCCGAAGGTTTAAAATGGACAAAACAGAGAAAAAAAGTCTATGGCGTGCTCCGGGAGGCCAGGGAGCCCCTGAACGCAGCGCAGATTTACAGCCTTGTGGAGAAGGAGGCGGAGGGAGAGGAGTACGCCCTCTCCACCATTTACCGCATTCTGGCAGCCTTTGAGGACAACGGCCTGGTGGAAAAGACAAGCTGGCTGGGAGACGGCACGGTGGTATATTCCTTAAAGCGCGGGGAGCACACACATTATGCCGTCTGCCTGGAGTGCCACCGTCGGATCCCTCTGCACAGCTGTCCCTTCGCCGGACTCCATTTGGAAAAGGACGCGGCAGATTTTACCGTCACCGGGCATAAGCTCGAGGTCTACGGCTACTGCAGGGAATGCAGAAAGAAGGGGGAAGAAAAAGGATGAAACCCGGAGTTTTACAGGGTTTGCCGTGCTCTTTGAAAAAAATATGAAAAAAATTAAAAAAAGGGCTTGCTTTTTTTCGAAGCATGGCATATAATCATACATGTTGTTGCGGAACACAAAACGACATAAGCACCGCTAGCTCAGTTGGTAGAGCACCTGACTCTTAATCAGGGTGTCCAGGGTTCGAGCCCCTGGCGGTGCATTTGAAGGACTGATTTTGAGGACTTAAGAGCCTTGGGATCGGTTCTTTTTTTCTATTCTTTCGGAGGAAAAACCAATGCAAAAGAACCTGACACAGGGAAGTGTCCTGAAAAATCTGATCCGCTTTTCTCTGCCTTACCTGCTCTCCTGTTTCCTGCAGACCTTTTACGGGCTGGCGGATTTATTTATCACAGGGCAGTTCAACGGAGCGGAGGCGATCACGGCTGTCTCGGTGGGCAGCCAGATCACACATATGCTCACAGTGATCATCGTGGGGCTGGCCATGGGTACAACCGTGACTCTCGGGCAGGCAGTCGGGGGCAGGAGGCAGGATGAGGCATCCGGGATCGTGGGAAACACGGTCACACTGTTTGCAGTCTTTTCTGTCGCGGCAACTATTGTGCTGGTCCTGTGTCTCAACGGTATTGTGGCGGCGGTCTCCACTCCGGCGGAGGCAGTGGCACAGACCAGAAGCTACCTGTTCATCTGCTTTATCGGGGTTCCCTTCATCACGGCCTACAATGTGATCAGCAGCATCTTCCGGGGATTGGGAGATTCCAGGACGCCCATGTATTTTGTGGCGGCAGCGGGTGTCGCCAATGTGGTCCTGGACTATATTCTGATAGGAAAATTCGGGATGGGCGCCACAGGCGCGGCGCTGGCGACCGTGACCGCCCAGGGCTTCAGCGTGCTTCTGGCGTTTGCCGCCATGCTCCATATGGACATGGGCTTTCGGGTGACGCGCCGGGATTTTGTGCCGAAGAGGAAGCAGCTTTCGGCAATCCTTAAGATCGGGATTCCCATCGCAGCCCAGGACGGCCTGATCCAGATCTCTTTCCTGGTCATCACAGCCATCGCCAACGGGAGAGGCGTGGACGTGGCGGCGGCCGTGGGCATTGTGGAGAAGCTGATCAGTTTCTTCTTTCTGGTTCCCTCTGCCATGCTGTCTTCTGTTTCAGCCATTGCGGCCCAGAATGCAGGTGCGGGAAAACACAGTCAGGGAAAAAAGGTGCTCCTCTACGGCATCTGCATCAGCGTGTGCTTCGGCCTGATGGTAGCGATCCTCTGCCAGTTCGGCTCGGAACAGCTTCTGGGGCTGTTCACAAAGGAGGAGCCGGAAGTGGTGAGACTTGGGGCGCAGTACCTGAGAGCCTACGTGTTTGACTGTGTTGTGGCGGGGATTCATTTCTGCTTCAGCGGCTATTTCTGTGCCTACGGGAAAGCAAGCCTTTCCTTTATCCACAATGTATTGTCGATTTTGCTTGTGAGGATAC
This sequence comes from uncultured Acetatifactor sp., assembly GCA_964413445.1. Taxonomy (GTDB): domain Bacteria; phylum Bacillota; class Clostridia; order Lachnospirales; family Lachnospiraceae; genus Acetatifactor. Next base: position 3,054 of record CAYPSH010000071.1, on the reverse strand, counting down.
CCGGTGCGTATCTGGCCTCCCTGTTTTTCCCGGATACCCTGTACCCAATGGGCTGGGCGGCACCCGCGGGTTCCTTTTTGTCGGCGCTTCTCTGTCTCGCCTTCTTTTTGTATTTGAGCGGCAGGGGAGCATTCGGAAAGAGCGGCTAAAAAATTTCGCAAGATAAACCAGTGCATTCCTTGCAAAAAAATGATACAGTTTGGTTATGCAAGATGAGAAACGGGAGGAGATCGCATGAACATTTCTTTGCAGGGCAGCTGGATGGCTGTGATCGCAGACGGGGAAGGCGTACCGGTGAAGCTGCCGGGCACACTGGATGAAAACGGGATCGGCGAAAAAGAAAGGAAGGCGAAGGCCTGGCACCCGGATGTAGACCTGGGAAGCGGGAGAGAGGTCTTTCGGACGGAGGAGATATCGACCCGCTTTACAAGGCGCCATACCTATGAGGGGCCGGTCCGGTTTACAAGAAAACTGGACGGCGGACTCTGGGCAAAGCTGGAGGGAGAGATTGCGTCGGGAAAACGTATCTTTCTTGACGCAGAGAGAGCAAGGGTGCTTGGACTTTCCGTGGATGGCCGTGAGGTGCCCGATTTTATCCCTCCTTCCATCAGCACAGCGCACTGCTTTGAAGTGACGGACCTGCTAAAGGAGGGGAGCGTCCTTGCCCTTGTCTCGGACAACAGCTATCCCGGCCTGCCCTATGATGCCATCGTCTGTTCCTCCGCGGCAACGGATGAGACCCAGACCAACTGGAACGGTGTGCTGGGGTATCTGCGCCTGCGCAGCGAAGAGAGAAGCTTTTTAGACGGCATCCGCGTCTATCCCAATCGGGAGGGGCTGACTGTGAAGGTGAGGCTGTATGCAGATAAGCCTTACAGAGGAGAGGTCCGCGTCAACAGCGAAGCCCTGTGTCAGGAGGCCGTGCAGAGGGTACAGACTGACGGCGCGGTCACAGAGCTCGTGTTTGAAAAGCTGCCCTTAAAGAAAGACTGTAAGCGCTGGGATCTGGAGGAAGGAAACCTTTATGAGCTGACCGTATCCCTCGCGGACGGGGAGACAAAGAAGGTGTCCTTCGGCGTGCGTGAGTTTGGCGACAACGGCAGGGGAAGACTTGCCTTGAACGGGCGGACAATCTTCCTGCGCAGCGAGGCCAACTGCGCGGAATTTCCGGAGACGGGACATGCGCCCATGGAGGTGGAGGAGTGGGAGGAAATCCTGAAAAAATACCGCTCCTACGGGATCAACTGTATGCGTTTCCACTCCCATTGCCCGCCGGAGGCAGCCTTCACCGCGGCGGACCGGATCGGCATGCTGATGCAGCCGGAGCTGTCCCACTGGAACCCCAGGGATGCTTTCGAATCGGAGGAAAGCTATCGTTATTACAGACAGGAACTTGAACAGATACTGGAAATGCTGGCAAATCATCCCTCCTTTGTCATGCTGACCCTGGGCAATGAGCTTCATGCCACGGAAAAAGGCCATGAGCGTATGAGGGAGCTTTTAAGGCTTGCCAGGCAGACCGACCCCACCAGACTTTACGCCAACGGTTCCAATGTCCATTACGGGGAGGAGGGCTGCGATCAGAACAGCGATTTCTACACTTCCTTCCTCTATTATAAGCATGAGCTCCGGGGCACCTATGAAAACATGAAGGGATACATCAATCAGTGCTATCCTTCCGCGGATAGGAATTTTGACGCTGGTATGGAGAAGCTCCGGGAGGAATACAAAAAGCCGGTATTTGAGTTTGAGGTGGGACAGTTTGAGATCCTGCCGGACTTTGAGGAACTGGAGCAGTTCCACGGCATTTCTGACCCCGCAAACTTAAGGCTGATCAGAAAAAAGGCGGAGAGCTTAGGACTTTTGAGCGTCTGGAAGCAGTACGCAGAGGCCACGGGCGAACTTTCCAGGATCGGCTACCGCGAGGAGATCGAGGCTTCCATGCGGACAAAGGAAATGTCAGGCATCTCTCTTTTGGGGCTGCAGGACTTCCCCGGACAGGGAACGGCGCTGGTGGGGATGATGAACTCCCATCTGGAGGCAAAGCCCTTCGAGTTTGCAAAGCCGGAGCATTTTTCCTGCTTTTTCAGGGACAGCCTGCCCCTGGTGAAGCTGCCGAAATATACCTTCGAGGTCTCGGAAACGCTGACGGCGGGTGTGGTGATCGCAAACTTCGGCAAAGCGGAAATCTCGGACAAGGTGGAATATGAGCTTCGCGAGATTCCCATGGACAAAAGAGGCTACTCCCTAAACGGCAGACCTGAGGAGGGCAAGCCCGTCTTAAAAGGGGAGCTGGGAAGATTCGTCTGCCCGGCAGGGAAACTGACGGAGGCGGGAGAGGTAAACGTAAACTTGAGCGCCTTATCCCTGCAGAAGGCTGCAAGACTGAATCTGGTGGTCCGTATGGGCGGACTGGTAAATGTTTATCCCCTCTGGGTGTACCGGACAGGGAAGCCTGTGTGCCCGGAGAACGTCTATGAGACGGCATATCTGGATGAAAGGGCGAAGACAGTCCTCGAGGCGGGAGGAAGGGTGTATCTGACACCGCCCGCTGTGAAGGAAGCGATGCCTTCCTCCATCGGGACACAGTTCACAACGGATTTCTGGTCAGTGGGAACCTTTGCGGGCCAGGAGGGAAGTATGGGACAGCTGATCGACATCACCCACCCCATTTTCCGGGACTTCCCCACGGAATTCCACACCAACTGGCAGTGGTGGCCCATGGCCTCCCAGAGAGCCTTTATCCTTCCGGGCCCGCGAAAGGCGATCGTCACGGAGATGGACAGCTACGCCTTTATGCGCCCCATGGCACAGCTTCTGGAGTGCAGAGTGGGAAAGGGGAGAGTCATGCTTTCCTCCATGGGCCTTCAAAATCTGCAGCAGTACCCGGAGGCCCGCGCCCTGCAGGCGGCCATCTACAGATACATGGCATCGGAGGACTTTGCCCCCGGGCAGGATTTTTCCATAGAGGAGATTGAAGGCCTGGTGCACCACGTGATATAATGACCATATTCAAGGCGGGAGATACACTTATGAAGATTTATCTGATGCGGC
>CAYPSH010000070.1:0-7355 GCA_964413445.1 uncultured Acetatifactor sp. | reverse complement strand
AGTAGGAAATGCACATGGCGCCGTGGATGAAGCTCTCAATCTCCATCTCATCGGGGATGTGCTCCCTTATGGTCTTTATCTCAGCCAGCGAGAGCTCTCTGGCGCTGACTACGCGCTTTGCCCCCAGCTTCCACCAGAACAGGTAAGTCTGATAGTTTGTGTTGTTCGCCTGGGTGGAGATGTGGATCTCCGCTTCGGGCCACACCTGCTTTGCAATGGTGAACATACCCGGGTCGGAGATGATCAGGGCATCACAGGCTTCCGGCTTCATGTCCCGAAGCTCCCCAAAGTATTCTGCCGCACCCTCCAGGTCGTCATTGTGCGCCAGGATATTGGCGGTCACATAGACCTTTACGCCCCTCGCGTGGGCAAAAGCGATGCCTTCCGCCATCTCTTCCATGGAAAAATTTTTTGCCTTGGCGCGCAGGCCAAACGCCTCCCCGCCGATATAGACCGCGTCCGCTCCGAAAACCACCGCCGTCTTTAGCACCTCCAGGCTGCTCGCGGGAACCAGAAGCTCCGGCTTTTTTCTATCTGTCATATCTGTCTCCATTTCCAACTATCCTGCTTTCGCAAGGCGTCTCGTGATTATGCCTCATTCTCCCCACGCCTTACACTCAGGGTGACTCCGTCCCCCACCGGCAGGATCACAGTCTCCAGCGCGGGGTTGTGTTTCAGCTCATAGAGGTAATCCCGCATGCGGGCGTGAATGGTGCGGTTGCGCCTTGTGACGGCAAAGCGGGATTCTATGATGTCTCCGTCCTGCAGCACATTGTCTGAGACAAGCAGCCCGCCGGGGGCCAACAGTCTCAGGATGTCCGGCAGAAAGTGGATGTACTGTCCCTTTGCCGCATCCATGAAAATCAGATCGTACGTCCCCTCCATCGCCCGGAGTAGGTCTGTGGCATCCCCTTCCAGAAGGGTGATCCTCTCCTGCGCCCCGGCCTTTTGAAAATTCTCCCTCGCCAGGGGAATCCTCTTTTCATATTTCTCAATCGTTGTGATATGGCAGCCCGCCGGGCTGTATTCATCCATCAGCAAAGCAGAAAAGCCGATGGCAGTCCCCACTTCCAGGATGTTCTTCGGCTTTACGAGTGCAAGCAGGAATTTCAGCAGGCTCTGCATGGATTTTCTGATCACAGGGACCTGCGTTTCCAGCGCATATTTTTCAATTTCATCCAAAAAAGGAGTGTTGCCCCTATCGAAAGAATCGATAAAGGCACACATTCTCTCATCAATTATCATCACTATTCCGCCGTTTCCGTTTCCTCTTCCCCGCCGTCTCCTGCCATCACCGCCATCATATCCTCGGCCGTCATGGCAGTGCTGAGTTCGAAGATACCCGGCTGGACATCCTGTCTGTACTCAGAGAGGTAATACTGCAGGGCGAACAGCCTGGCATCCCTGACAAGTCCCTTACTCTCCAGAAGCTTTCCGATGTCCGACGGGGACATCTCTGCAGTGACCGCCACAGTGACTGTCCTTCCCTCTCCCGAGGATACTGCCGGCTCCGTAAAAATACGGTAGCCGTAGTCGTAGCAGATTCCCGCGCCTCGATAGATGACGTACACGGCGGCAATCACCACTGCAACTCTGAAAATTGCGCCGCACACGGCGCTGATTATACTTCCCGCTTTCATACCTGTCTCAAGCTACCTCTCATTCTGCCTGTTTTACGTTAATCACCCTTTGATCTCAGGCCGGAAATCGCCTGGCTTAGAGCGGCTATTCAAAATCTATCCTGTCCATGATCCGGATGTTCAGCTGCTGCATCATACGGCAGAAATCGAGCTCAGCAGCCAGGAAGTCCGACACTAAGGTATTGTCCCTGAAGTTTTCGTACTCTTTTTCAAACTGGTCCAGCTTTGCAAAATCCACATCCGGGCTGTTCTGCAGCACATAGTTCATCCTTCTGAAGTCGTCTATCTGCTGCTTCAGCTCCGGCTGCTGCTTCACCTTCTCCAGTTCTTCCCTGTAGGTCCGGTACGCGTCTGTTTCAAGGATCGCCGCGATATAATTTTCTGTTGCAGTTTCAAGGTTTGTCATATTGTCACCTCGTTTCCGCCATGCTCCCCCGGTTGCTAAACTTCCATGATAATGGGTAAAATCATGGGACGTCTCTTTGTCTTCTTCCACACGTAGTCACTGAGGGCATCCTTGGTAGTATTTTTTAACTTTCCCCAGTCCGTGATCCCCCGGTCAAGGCACTTCTGCAGCGCTTCGTCGACCGTGTGGCGCGCCTCATCTATCAGTTCATCTGACTCTTTTACATATACAAAGCCGCGGGAGACAATGTCCGGTCCCGCCACAAGCTGACCGCTTCCCTTGTCCAGACTCATCACGACGATCATGATGCCGTCCTCCGCCAGGTGCTGTCTGTCCCGAAGGACCACATTTCCCACGTCACCCACGCCGAGACCGTCCACAAGAATGCCGCCGGTAGGCACTTTTCCTGTCACCTTCGCGCTCTCATTATCTAACTCCAGCACATCCCCGGAGGAAAGGATAAAGATATTTTCCTTGTCGATACCCAGGCTCTGCGCGATCTTTGCCTGTGCCTTCAGATGCTTGTACTCGCCGTGTACGGGGATCGCATACTTTGGATGGACCAGCGTATAGATCAGCTTGATCTCCTCCTGGCAGGCATGTCCCGACACATGGGCATCCTGGAAGATGACGTCCGCGCCCTTGCGCAGGAGCTCATTGATGACCTTGGTCACAGACTTTTCGTTTCCAGGGATAGGATTCGAGGAAAAGATGACCGTATCCCCAGGGCCGATCGTGATCTTGCGGTGCATGCCGTTTGCCATGCGGCTTAAAGCCGCCATGCTCTCTCCCTGGCTGCCGGTAGTGATGATCACCTGCTGGTCGTCCGGGTAATTCTTTAACTGGTCTATCTCGATCAGGGTGTTGTCCGGGATGCTGATGCACTCCAGATTTCTCGCCGTCTCAATGATACTGACCATGCTGCGGCCTTCCACGCATACCTTCTTTCCGAACTTGTAGGCAGTGTTGATGATCTGCTGCACACGGTCCACATTGGAGGCAAATGTCGCCACAAAAATTCTTGTATTTTTATGCTCCTCGAACAGGTTGTCAAAGGTCTGTCCCACCGTTCTCTCGGAGGGGGTAAAGCCGGGACGCTCAGCGTTGGTGGAGTCGCACATCAGCGCCAGAACGCCTTTCTTCCCAAGCTCCGCGAAGCGCTGCAGATCAATGGCATCTCCGAACACAGGGGTGTAATCCACCTTGAAGTCTCCGGTGTGCACCACAACTCCCGCAGGAGAATAAATCGCCAGCGCAGCCGCATCCACGATGCTGTGATTTGTCTTGATGAATTCCACCCGGAACTGTCCCAGATTGATGGACTGTCCGAACTTCACCACTTTCCTCTTGGTGCTCTTCATCAGATTGTGCTCTTTCAGCTTGTTCTCGATGATCCCCATCGTCAGCCTGGTAGCGTAGATAGGCACGTTGATCTCCCGGAGCACGTAGGGGAGCGCACCGATGTGGTCTTCATGACCGTGAGTGATCATAAATCCCTTCACCTTGTCGATATTATCCTTCAGATAGGTGATATCCGGGATGACAAGGTCAATTCCCAGCATATCATCTGTGGGGAAGGACAGACCGCAGTCCACCACAACAATACTGTCCTCATACTCGAAGGCAGTAATGTTCATACCGATCTGCTCCAGGCCGCCCAAAGGAATGATCTTCAGCCTCGAAGCCTTGTTATTCTCTTTTTTCTTCAATTAAATTTCCTCCAAACTCTTTGCTTTCTTCACAGCGTCAAAGAGTCTGACCTTTCGGCTTACAAGGGCAATCGCTGATGCAAAATCCTCTCCCGTCTTCGCCTGTGGAACCTTCAGGATAGGGACTTCGCGGCAGACTGCCGCAGATCAGGCAATGATACCAGGCAGCTTTTGTGGCGGCACGTAACTCCCCCTTCCGCTCACATTTTCCCTGTATATTTCTGATCCGGTCAACCGACTGTCGCTCTCAAGACAACCATAAATCTTATACTATATATAACAGAAGTCAGACATCAGTCCTTCACAAAGGTGATGTCGTCCATCATGTTCTCAAACACGCCGGAGACAGCCTCCAGCTCCTCATCGTCGGAAACGATCGTATACACGCTCTCCTCTTCTCCGTCCTTTGACAGATCCTTTAAGATCAGCGCTTCCCCGTCTCCCTCTTCATAATCGGTCACCAGTATATAGTTGAAGCCTCCGATCCTTGTCTGCTCCAACACATAAAATTCCACCGGCTCTTCCCCGTCCGGGGTGAATGTGATCTTTTCCAGTTTATTCATAATCTATTCCTCGTTTGCCGCAGCCACACTGTCAAGATATCCCTGCAGGATCAGTGTCGCAGCGATCATATCTACGTAATCCTTCCGGTTTTCCCTGCGGATCCCGGCTTCCATCATGGCTTTGTCCGCTGAGACAGTCGTCAGCCGCTCGTCCCACATAATGACGGGCAGACCTGTCCTCCGCTCCAGCTTTTCCTTAAAATCCATAGTCAGTTCTACACGCACGCCCTCGGTGCCATTCATGTTTTTCGGGAGACCCAGAACAATCTTCTCCACTTCATTTTCTACGATCAGCTCTTCAATCCTGGCAAGTGTCCGGCGAAGTTTGTTCTCATCTTTGCGGCGGATGATCTCTACACCCTGTGCCGTTATGAGAAGACTGTCACTGATCGCCACGCCCACTGTCTTTGAGCCGAAATCCAGCCCCATGATCCGCATGGATGTCCTCCTATTGCCATTTCATCGTGCGGATATATTCCGTCAGTAATTCCTCCACCAGTTCGTCCCGCTCCACTTTCATGATCAGGCTGCGGGCATTTTTATGACTGGTGATATAGGTAGGGTCACCACTCATGATGTACCCCACGATCTGGTTCACCGGATTATACCCTTTTTCGCTTAATGCTTCATATACAGTGGCCAGAACCAGTTTTGCCCCTGTCTCAGGTTCTGACTCCACCTTGAAGTATTGTGTATTTCCTAAATCCTGCATATTCGTAACCATGCCCTTCCTCATCCCACTGTCTTTTTATCATACCTCATTTATCTGAAAAATTCAAGGTAGCAGCCAGTATTTCATCGGTCAGGAAACCGGAAATGTTTACTTTTTGTATGGTATTGGTCAGATTTTCTTCCCGAACCCCCTCTGCATCCACCGCAGCCTTTACATAATCAGCCGTGTGGCCGACCAGATACTCTCTGTCTTCTATCCGTTTTTTCTCCTCAAACAGGACCTCTGTCTCCCGACCTATGTATGCCTGTCTGAATTCCCCGGACTGTCTCTTCTCCAGCGCAAGAAGCTCATTGCTCCGCGCCGTCTTTACGGGTTCCGGGACCTGATCCGGCAGCCTGTCCGCCACTGTCCCCGCCCGTCTGGAATACTTGAAGATATGCATCTCATAAAAATGTATCTTTTCCAGGAAGCTCTTCGTCTTTTGAAACTCTTCCTCAGTCTCCCCGGGGAAGCCCACGATCACATCCGTCGTGATCGCCGGATTTCCGAAGGCGTATCTGAGCTGCTCCACAGCAGTCTCATACTCTCCGGTGGTGTAGTGCCTGTTCATCCTGCGAAGCGTCTCGTCACAGCCGCTCTGGAGGGAGAGGTGGAAATGAGGGCAGACCTTGGGCATTGCCGCCAGCCGGCCGGCCGTCTTTGCCGTGACGATCCTCGGCTCCAGAGAGCCGAGGCGGATTCTCTCGATGCCCTCCACCTGATGGATTTTTTCTATCAGATCGATCAGAAGGCTCTCCCCGGAATATTCCCGCCTCTCACCCTTCATGGCTTCCACGCTCTTCCCCTGCTTCCATTGCTCTGCATCGAAGTCAATGCCGTAGGAGCTGATATGGATGCCGGTCAGCACGATCTCCCGATAGCCATTCTCCGCCATAGTGCGTACCTCTTTCAGCACATCCTCCGCCCGGCGGCTGCGCACTCTGCCCCTGGCATAGGGGATGGCGCAGTAGGAGCAGAACTGGTTGCAGCCGTCCTGGATCTTGATGTAAGCTCTCGTGTGCTCCGCCGTCTGCTTCAGCTGCATCTCCTCATACTCATAGGTGTGGCTGATATCCGTGACCGTCGCACCGCCAAGCGTCTTGTCCATCGCCCCTGCCGCGCCCGCCTTGGCACTTTTCTTTAGGACATCCTCCGGGTTTTCCAGGTTCTTTCCGCTCGCTGCCGCGCCCGCTTTGGCACTCTCTTCCTGTGCCGCGCCAGCTTCTGCCCCGGCACTCTCACGCTCCCGCAGATACTCCTCCAGGATAGCGGCTATATCCTTCTTTCTGTTGTTTCCGATCGCAAGGTCGATGCTGTCATCCTTCTCGACAGCCTCCCTGCCGGTCTCCACATAACAGCCCACTGCCACCACGATAGCATTGGGGTTCATCTGCTTCGCGCGATGCAGCATCTGGCGGCTCTTTCTGTCCGCGATGTTGGTAACTGTACATGTGTTTACGATATAAATATCCGCAACCTCGTCAAATGCCACAACGTTATATCCTTTTTCTTGTAACATTTGCCGCATTGCCTCCAGTTCATAGGAGTTTACCTTGCAGCCGAGATTGTGCAATGCTACATTTTTCATAGGTTTCCTTTCATTTTTTGTATTGTTTTATCCTTGACTTTTAGCCGCTTTCCCATTAAGATGTACTCAGAAGGTATGAAAATATTAAGGAGGTAATCATTATGAAAACCGTACAGATTTCTTTAAATTCCATCGACAAGGTTAAATCCTTCGTCAATGATATCACCAAGTTTGACTACGATTTTGATCTCGTATCCGGAAGATACGTTATCGATGCAAAATCTATCATGGGGATCTTCAGCCTTGACCTTTCCAAGCCCATCGACCTGAACATTCATGCAGAGGATGGCGCTGAGGATGTTCTCGCAGCACTGAAGCCTTACATGGTATAAGACCGTTCAACGTAAGTATAACACAAATGGAAAAGAAAAGCTCCGGAGGCAGCAGCGCTCTGGAGCTTTTTTCTGCTCTATTCCACAATGATCAGTTCCTCTGTCTCGAGTGCAGTGCGGACCAGTTCCTCAATCCTCTCATCCAGATTATGCTCATGCCTGCGGATAATATTCACGTTGGGTTTTGTGACGGGATGTTTTGCCACAAAAATCGTACAGCAGTCCTCAAACGGAAGGATAGAAGTCTCAAAGGTACCTATCTTTTTCGCAACCGCCACGATCTCCTCCTTGTCAAAGCCGATCACAGGTCTGTAGACCGGAAGCTCGCACACCTCGTTAGTCGCCGCAAGGGAGTTCATGGTCTGCGATGCCACCTGCCCGATGCTCTCACCGGTGATCAGCCCC
>CAYPSH010000069.1:0-7359 GCA_964413445.1 uncultured Acetatifactor sp. | reverse complement strand
ATGCGCCGCCCGCCGGGTCTCCGGCGTGGATGTCAACCTTCAGTGACCTGATGAATCTACTGCTTTGCTTCTTCGTTATGCTGTTCTCCATGTCCACTCTGGAGGAGAGCAAGCTGGCCGAACTTGTGGCGGCCATGAACAGTACTTTCAGTGTTTTTGATGCCGGGGCGACAGCCATCGGCGAAGGAATCCTGATCAGCAACGGTGTCAGCCAGCTGAACGAGTTGGATCAGTATATCAACAGTACCGGTAAGGCGGCGGACAGCACAGTGGAAGGCGAAGATTTCCAGCAATACGAAAATTCGCCGGATGCTCTGCAGCAGATGGTACAGGAGAATAATCTTCAGGAAAATGAAGAACTGGCAGAGGATATCGAGGAGGCTCTTGCGGATGACGAGCTGGGAGATCAGGTGGATGTCAGCTTTACAGCTCAGTACGTCCAGCTCAGCATGAACGGGGCTCTGCTCTTTGACTCAGGAAGCGCAGAAGTAAAAGAGGAGTCTAAGGATGTCCTCGACAAGGTCGGAGCGATACTGGAGAAATTCAGTACCGGAACGGTGGAGATAGAAGGCCACACAGACAATGTTCCGATCAGCAGTTCAAAATATGCCAGCAACGAGGAACTCAGCAGCGCCAGAGCGCTCTCTGTGTTCTACTACCTGTTGGATCACACCTACCTCGACCCGGTGAACTTGAAGCATGCAGGCATGGGTGAGAGAGTACCGGTGGCGGACAATTCCACGGAGGAAGGCAGAAGCCTGAACCGACGTGTGGAAATAAAAATCTACAATCCGTCCCAGGGTTGAGAAAGGAATAAGAGGGTTTGCGTTATGAAGAAGAATTTACTGAGTGTACTTATCCTGGCACTGCTAGTTGTGAATATTGCCCTGACGGCAATCATGATGGTAAATGTGACCAGCACCAATGCCAAGACGGCGGAACTGGTGACCAGTATCGCCACAGTGATGAATCTGGAATTGTATGAGCCCGGAGGAGGGGTCAGCGTCACAGATGTCTCACTGGATGTGACAGAGTCCTACGATATGGAAGAGATGATGTTCCCTCTGGCAGCTTCCACTGTTGTGAATGCAGACGGCAGCACCAGTCTCAGCACAAAGCAGAATTACATCATGTTCTCCATGTCACTGCTCCAGAACACGGAAGACAAGGACTACAAAAAGCTGGGCGGTGCGGATAATATAGCAGCCAAGGAAAGTGTGATCAAGGACACGGTAAACAGCATCGTCGGCAGTCATACACTGGAGGAATGCCAGACAGATTTCGAGAGTATCCGTGAGGAAATCCTGCAGGGCATCCAGCAGCTGTTCGGTTCCGGTTTTATTTATAAAATTGCCATCAGCGGAGTGAAGTACGGCTGATCCGGGCACGCAGAGAGGATGGAGGTGAGCTTGCTTGGGTGAAGTACTTTCACAAAGCGAAATAGATAATCTGCTTGCAGCCTTATCTACCGGTGAGCTGGATGTCGATCAGATGCAGGATACCGACGACAAGCAGGTTAAGAATTACGATTTCAGCCGTCCTACAAAGTTCTCGAAGGAACATTTGCGGACGCTCGAGATCATATTTGAACATTACAGCCGTCTGATCTCCACAAACCTGCCCGTTTACCTGAGAAAAAATGTTCAGGTGAGCGTGGTGAGTTCGGAGACGGTCACCTTTAATGAATTTACGAATGCACTTTCCAATCCTGTTATTCTTGGGATTATAGACTTTGTACCTTTGAACGGCAACATTATCATGGAACTGGCCACAAACGTCGGCTATGCCATGCTGGACCGAATGCTCGGAGGAACCGGAGTACCTCTGGAGAAGAGCCGGGATTTCTCTGAGATCGAGCTGACGATCCTGCAGAAGATAATGGTAATGTTCACCCAGCTTTTACGGGAGCCATGGAAAAACGTGATTGAAATATCACCGGTGCTCAGCCGTATGGAGACAAACCCGCAGTTCGCGCAGGTGATCGCTCCCAATGATATGATCGCCATTGTCACCCTGAACCTGAAGATCGGGGATGTAGAAGGATTCATGAACATATGTCTTCCATTCTTCACTTTGGAAGACATCATGGATAAATTGAATACGAAATATTGGTTCTCCACGATGCAGGAAAATCATTCAGAAAATTATGAGGAATATTTGGAATCTCTGGTTCGAAAGGTAAATGTTCCCATCAAGGCAGTACTCGGGAAAAGCACGATCACTGTCAACGATTTTATGAATCTGCAGGTGGGTGACTGCATCCGCCTTGATTCCAGGGTGGATGAAGATATGAATATCTATGTAGGCAATATCAGAAAGTTTACCGCGCTGCCCGGCGCGAACAAGGAATCCTATGCTGTCCGGGTCACATCGGTAATCAGAGAGGAGGACTAGAGCATGGATGGAATGCTGTCTCAGGACGAGATAAGTGCGTTGTTAAACGGCATGGATCTGTCTGATGACGGAACACCGGAAACAATAGGCAGTTCCGAAGAAGTGACTGAAGTGCCAAGCAGTGAGCCATCGGGTGCCCTCCCGGAGGAGACTGCAGATACCGACGAGATTCTTTCAGATGTGGAGAAGGATGCAATCGGAGAGGTTGCAAACATCAGTATGGGTTCCTCTGCAACCACTCTGTACTCACTGGTGAACAGGAAGGTGAGTATCACCACACCTGTGGTTGAGATCGCAGACTGGGAGAATCTGTTGGTGGAATACGAAAGACCCTGTGTCTTTATCCAGATCAAGTACACTGTGGGTCTGGATGGCACCAATATCCTGGTACTGAAGGAACATGATGTCAAGGTTATCACAGATCTGATGATGGGAGGAGACGGTACCAACACAGACGGAGAACTGGGGGAACTGCACCTGAGTGCGATCTCCGAGGCCATGAACCAGATGATGGGTTCGGCGGCCACCTCACTTTCCACTATGTTGAAGACCACCATAGATATCAGCCCACCGGATGCGTCTCTGTTGGATCTGGCACAGATCAAGAACGGCGAAGAGATTTCTCCTTTCCTGGGAGGGAAGTTTGTAAAGATATCTTTTCGGATGCAGATTGAAGAGTTGGTAGACAGTACTATCATGCAGCTCTATCCCATAGAATTTGCCCGCAAGGTTGTAGACACCTTTGTCGGGACGCAGACGCCGGAGGAGGAAACCAGCGCAGCTGAACCGGCAGAAAATGCACAGGCGGCTGCAGCACCGGCTCAGGAAGCGGCACCGGCCGCGGCACCGGCTGCCGGGCAGATGAATCCTCAGGATCAGATGGGAATGAACCCACAGATGGGAATGCAGATGGGAATGAACCCACAGATGGGAATGCAGATGGGTATGAACCCTCAGATGGGAATGATGATGGGTATGAATCCTCAAATGGGAATGCAGATGGGTATGAACCCACAGATGAATATGCAAAACGTAAATGTCCAACCGGCACAGTTCCAGAATTTTTCCGCAGATGGCAGAGTGGTGCCCGGCCAGGAAAACATCGGTCTTATCATGGATGTTCCGCTGGAAGTCACGGTGGAACTTGGACGGACGACAAAGTCCATTTCGGAAATCCTCAATTTTGCACCCGGTACGATCATTGAACTTGACCGTATCGCAGGTGAACCCATAGATGTTCTGGTGAATGGAAAGTTTGTTGCCAGAGGAGAAGTGGTAGTAATTGAAGAAAGCTTTGGCGTAAGAGTAACAGAGATTATCAAATAGGAGGAAGGTTTTTTATGGCAAAGAATATTTTGGTATGTGATGATGCAGCATTTATGAGGATGATGATAAAGGATATCCTGACAAAGAACGGGTACAACGTTGCCGGCGAGGCGGAGAACGGCCTCAAGGCAGTGGAAAAGTATAAGGAAGTGAACCCTGATCTTGTGCTGATGGACATCACTATGCCGGAAATGGATGGAATACAGGCGTTAAAGGAAATCAAGAAGATCGATGCAGGCGCAAAGATCATCATGTGTTCTGCAATGGGCCAGCAGGCGATGGTTATTGAGTCCATTCAGGCGGGCGCGAAGGATTTCATCGTAAAACCTTTCCAGGCAGAACGTGTGCTGGAAGCCGTCAAGAAGGTTGTAGGCTGATATGGTACTATCGCTGACATTCGGAGCAAGCAGCTATGCACAGTTTGTGACGCTGCTTGTGGTTTTTGTCCTTGTGCTGGCGCTCACGGCTTTTACAACGAAATGGATTTCGGGGTATCAGAAGCGGCAGAATGCCGGCAGCAACATAGAAGTGGTAGAGACCGGCCGGATTGCCAATAACAAATACGTTCAGATTGTCCGGGTAGGAGAAAAGTATCTGGTGATCGCTGTCTGCAAGGACACAGTCACCTTGCTTGGTGAAATATCGAAGGAAGAGCTGAAGGCAAGCGGCAAATCTCAGGGTATCCTGTTTAAGGATATCCTGGAACGGTCTGTGAAAAGGGAAGAACCAAAGGAAAACCGGGCACATGAGGAATAATAAGCTGAAAATGAAGCGAATATTGACGATAATATGCCTGCTGTTCACTACGGTAGGCATATTGTGTATTCATACTCCTGTAACGGTTCATGCAATGGAGACGCACCTGACCGGGGACACGGAAATGTCCACTGTGATCGACCCTCCGGGCACCTACACCACGCCTGAGGATGTAAACCGGATGAATATTGCCAATACGGTGACGGTCACTTACGATAACGGAGAGGGGGAGCTGAACGGTTCACTCCGCATTCTCCTGACACTGACGCTGATTGCGATCGCGCCCACGCTTATTATCCTGATGACATCCTTCACCAGGATCATCATTGTGCTTCATTTTACCCGTGCGGCGTTAAACACCCAGACGGTACCGCCTAACCAGATCCTGATCGGACTGGCTCTTATCCTTACCTTTTTTATCATGGAGCCCACCATAACCAGGATCAACGAGGAGGCGATCCAGCCCTTCGAGGCCGGAGAGATAGAGCAGGATGAGGCGCTTGAAAAGGCGATCCAGCCTCTCAGAGAGTTTATGTATCCGCAGACCCAGGTCAAGGATGTACAGATGTTCATGGAGATCGCGGGACAGGAGTGGGACGGGCAGAACGACTCCATTCCGATTTCCGTTCTGGTCCCGAGCTTTATGATCAGTGAACTGAGGATCGCATTCTGGATCGGGTTTATGATCTATATTCCTTTTATTGTGATTGACATGGTAGTAGCGTCTACGCTGATGAGTATGGGTATGATGATGCTGCCGCCGACCACCATCTCCATGCCCTTTAAGATCCTGCTGTTCGTACTTGCGGACGGCTGGAGTCTGATCATTGGAGAACTTGTGAGAACCTTTTACTGACGGATGGAAAGGAGAGTGAGTGCCCATGACTGTTGATGCGGTATCGGATATTGCCAGTCAGGCATTGTTCCTGATCATTAAGGTTTCCCTGCCGGTGCTTTTGGTCTCGCTGATCGTAGGACTGGTTGTCAGCATTTTCCAGACGGTTACCTCCATCCAGGAACAGACCCTTACCTTTGTGCCGAAGATCATCTCCGTCTTTCTGGCGATGATCGTCTTCGGACAGTGGATGATGAATTCCGTGGTGGAATTCATGACGGAACTCTGGTCAAGCTTTTCGGTATACGTGCACAGATAGGAAGAGGACATATGGTAAATTTTTCCTTTTCGATCTACGATCTGGAATATTTTCTGCTGATCTTTACGAGGGTGACATGCTTTGTCTATATTGCACCCTTTTTCAGCATGAAAAATACACCTGCGGTGGTGAGGATCGGCATCAGCTTTTTTACCTCCATGCTTCTCTACCAGGCGTTGACACCGGGAGAGACAGTCGCCTACGACACTGTCCTGGAGTATGTGCTGATTGTCATGAAGGAGGCAATTGCAGGCTTTTTGATCGGATTTTCGGCCACTATCTGTACATCGATCGTAAATTTTGCCGGTGCCATCGCCGACATGGACATCGGTTTTTCCATGGTGACGCTGATGGATCCCTCCTCCAATGAGACATCCAGCATCACCGGTGTGTTTTATGAGTATGTGCTGTTTATGATGATAATTGTGTCCGGAATGTATCGTTATCTTTTCGGGGCGCTTGCGGACAGCTTTACACTGATCCCCGTAAATGGTGCGGTTTTCCACGGGGATTCCCTGCTGCAGGTGATGCTCACGTTTTTGGGCGATTACATTGTCATCGGGTTCAGGATCGTGCTCCCGATATTTTGCGTCATCCTGCTTCTGAATGCCATACTGGGTGTACTTGCAAAGGTTTCGCCGCAGATGAATATGTTTGCGGTAGGTATCCAGATAAAGATCATAGTGGGACTGTTTGTCATGTTTTTTACGGCGGGGATGCTCCCGGGGATTGCTGATTTCATTTTCAACGAGATGAAGACCATGATGGAGGCCTTCATAGGAGCAATGCAATGATCAGATATAATCTGCAGTTGTTCGCAAAGGAAGGAATGGGCGGTGAAAAGACAGAGCCCGCCACCCAGAAGAAACTGGAGGATGCCAGAAAGGAAGGGCAGGTCGCCAGGAGCCGTGAGATCCCAAACGGACTGGGACTTCTGGCGCTGTTCCTGATCCTGAAGTTTTATGTGGGCAATATGGGAACCCGGATGATGTCACTGTTTCAGGACTTTTATGAATTGATTCCGGATGTGGTGACTTTTCTGTATGGGGAGATGCCTCAGGCGGATGCCAGACTTGCGTTCCGGCAGATGCTTTTGGATGTGCTCTTGATCATATGGCCCATCCTGGCGGTCGGAGTTCTGGTCGCTTTTGTCAGCAATGTGGTCCAGGTGAAGTGGAAGCTTACCTTAAAGCCCATGATGCCTAAGCTGAGTAAGTTGAATCCCTTAAAAGGATTCAAAAGGATTTTTTCCGTGAACGCCCTGGTGGAGCTGGTGAAATCCATCCTGAAGATATTGCTCATCGCGTATATCTGTTACAGCTATCTGAAGGATAAATGGCCGTATGTGCTGAATCTGTACGATGTGACGCTGATGCAGGCCCTTGAGGTGCTCGCGGATATGGTGACGGATCTCGGCATTCGTGTCTCCGCCGTATATATGATAATTGCCCTTGCGGATTATGCTTATCAGAGGGTCAAGTTTGCCAATGACATGAAGATGACCAAGCAGGAGGTCAAGGAAGAGTATAAGCAGATGGAAGGAGATCCCCAGGTAAAGAGTCAGATCCGCCAGAAGATGAGAGAGGCGTCCAGAAGGCGTATGATGCAGGAGCTTCCTCAGGCTGACGTTGTCATCACCAACCCGACCCATTATGCGGTTGCCATCAAGTATGATCCTGAGGTGTCTGACGCCCCGATCGTCATCGCGAAAGGCGAGGACTATATGGCA
>CAYPSH010000068.1:0-7371 GCA_964413445.1 uncultured Acetatifactor sp. | reverse complement strand
TCCGGGCCGCCCTCCTTTACCGCAACGGCGATCTCTCTTCCGATGATGGTAAAGATCTTGCCCTTAGCAGCATCATTCTTCTCCTTCTTGTGCTTAATGTTTGCAAATTTTGAATGTCCTGACATTTGTATTCTCCTTTTTCTTCCTTCTCATTACTGTCTGTTTATTCATTTTCTTCTTCGTGTTCCGTTTCCTGCTCAACCGGCTTTCCCTGCTCATCCTCCGGAAGTCTCGTCACAAGAACACTTTTTATCATCTTATTCTCCACTGAAAGGATCTTGAAATTATAGCCCTGATAGTCCACATCGAACTGCTCGTCCGGCTCCGGGATCTTGTCCAGCCTCGAGATCAGGAAACCGTTTAAGGTCTCAAAGGCCTCGTCCTCAAAGGAAATGTCAAAGCGCTCCGAGAGCTCCTCAAGGGGCGTCATGCCCTCCATCACATACTCGTCTTTGCCCTTCTCCTCAATGTGCCCGCTGTCCTCGTCGTACTCGTCCAGGATATTTCCCACGATCTCCTCCAGGATGTCCTCCATGGCTACAAGGCCGTCCGTCTGGCCGTACTCATCCACCACGATGACCATCTGGAGCTTCTGCTCCTGCATTTCCCGGAACAGCTCGTCAATGTTTTTGGTCTGGGGCACAAAACAGGGCTCCCTCAAAAGCCCCTCCAGCTCCCTCAGGGGGCAGTCCATCTTGTTGCCGTCCGCATGAAAGCGCATGGCGTCCTTGAAATGAAGGATTCCGATGATATGATCGATGTTTTCCTCATAGACAGGGTATCTGCTGTTCTTTCCGTCCAGCATGAAGCTGATGGCATCCTTTAAGACAGTATCGCCGTCGATCGCCACAATATTTTTCCTGTGGGTCATGATATCCTGCGCTTCCTTGTCTCCGAATTCAAAGATATTGGAGATCATCTCCGCCTCGCTGGCCTGGATCAGCCCCTGCTCGTGGCCCTCGTTCACCATGCTGATGATCTCTTCCTCTGTGACATCCGACTCCTGCGCACTTGTGTTTACGCCAAACAGCCTTAATACACCCCGGGCTGACGCAGTCACGAGACTGGTGAAGGGGCTTAGGATTTTCGTGACTACCGTCACGTAGGGCACACAGGCATATGCCCATTTTTCAGGGTTTCTCGCACCCAGCTTTTTGGGGAGCAGCACGCCGAAGGTCAATGTTATGTAGAGTAGGAACAGGGTGGATATCACCGCTGCGATACCTGCCGTCACCTGTGCGGAGACAAGGCCGGTCCGCAGCCTGTTCTCCTGCAGAAAGGTAAGCCATCCGGACACACTTCCGAGAAGAACTCTCAGTTGGACCGCGCCGATGAGGACATTGACAAGCGTGGTGACCAGCTGAACTGTATTGACGTATTCCGCAGGATTGCCGATGATCGTTTTCAGCCGGATCGACTTTTTGTCCTTATCTTCCTGAGCCCTTCTCTCAATCTCCGCCTCGTTCAGGGCATTCAGAGCCGCTCCGAACCCATAGAAAAAGACATCGATCAAAAGTAAGATCAGGAAAAAAATAATACTGGCAGTAGGCCCACTGTCGTCCATCTTAAAATGTATCCTCCAAAATCATGTTATTCTGAATTCTTTCAGTAATACCCATAAATATATCATTTCGGACGCTTTTCGTCAAGAACTGCCGCCGCATCTTATGTATCCAGTTCCAGACTTATCATCAGCGCACGGTTCACTTTCCGCATGATCTCCCCGTCCAGATGGCATACCTTATCCTTCAGGCGCTTCTTGTCAATGGTGCGCAGCTGCTCTAAGAGCACCACGGAATCCTTCTCCATGTCATACAGCGCCGAATTCAGTTCAATATGGGTCGGCAGCTTCGCCTTATTCATCTTTGAGGTGATCGCAGCGCAGATCACTGTCGGGCTGTGCCGGTTCCCCACATCGTTCTGAACGATCAGGACCGGTCTGATACCTCCCTGCTCAGAGCCGACCACCGGCCGTAAATCTGCGTAATATACATCTCCTCGTCTCATTTTCCCTCCAGATTGCTTTGCTTTTCTTCTTCAGGAAAAAGTATCGCCGCTTTTTTCAGATATATACATTATTTTTGGTGTAAAGCCTGGGGATCCTGCGGCCCAGATCACAGACCAGCTCATAGTTGAACCGCCCGGAGAGCTCGCCCAGAAGCTCCGCACTGATGTGCTCCTCCCCGTCAAAGCCCAGGAGTGTCACCCTGTCGCCTGTCCTCACCTTCGGGATGTCGGTGACATCCACCATAAACTGATCCATGCACACCCTGCCCAGGATCGGAGCCCTCCTGCCGCGTATCAGCACATAGCCCTTTCCCGAGAGCGACCTGGGATATCCGTCCCCGTAGCCCAGGGGCACGGTGGCAATCCTTCTGTCTTCCGCCGCAGTGTAGGTTCCGCCGTAGCTTACGCTGTCCCCCTTGTGGATGGTCTTGATATAGACGATCTCACTGTACAGAGACAAAGCAGGCCTCAAAGCCACAGCCTCCCTGCTCACTTCCGGAGAGGGGTAGAGGCCATAGAGAGTAATGCCTGCTCTGACCACATCCATATGCACCTGCGGAAGCTCCAGAATGGCGGCACTGTTGGCGCAGTGCTTCACGGGGATCCTGATCTCAAGCTCCCTCTCCAGTCTGTCGGTAAAGCTCTGGAAGTGTGCGAACTGGCGGGTAGCGCTGGTCTTATCCGCCTCGTCGGCTCTCGCAAAATGTGTAAAGATGCCTTCTATCTCAATTTCCGGATGAGACGCAAGCTCCCGTACAAATTTCAGTCCTTCCTCATCCGGGGTGATACCGATCCGGTTCATGCCCGTGTCCACCTTCACATGGACCTTAAAGGGCCTGCCTGCCTCCCTTGCCGCGCTGACCAGCTCCGGTATCTGATCAGGCCTGAAGACAGCAGGGCGGATGCCCTGACCTGCCATGGCGGCATAGGCATAGGGGAAGGTATAGCCCAGGACCAGCAAAGGCTTTTTGATCCCCGCATCCCGAAGCTCCTCCGCCTCCTCAAAGGTTGCCACCGCAAAGCCGTACATAAAGTCAAGAGGCTCCAGTTCCTTCGCAATGGGAACGCTGCCGTGCCCGTACCCGTTTGTCTTGATGACACCCATCATCTTTGTCTCCGGGGACAGCTTCTCTCTCATGTGCACCATATTTTCCCGTATGGCGTCAAGATCTATTTCCGCATAACCTCTTCTGCAGCATTCAGGAATCGTCTTTTCCATCTCAGTCATCATGCCTTTCTGCAGCCTGCTCTCCTTCCATGCGCTTTCGCACTCCGGTCTCCTTACGCACACGGCACAGGCGCAGTATCTATTTTACCTCTGTCACAGGTATTCTGCAATATCTCCTGCCATCAAAGCATGCTCTCCCTTATTTGCGGCAGCCTTATCCCCCGCCGTCCCGTGCAGATACACGCCCACTGCGGCGGCTTCAAAGCCCTGCATCCCCTGTGCGAGCAGACCGCCGATGACACCTGCCAGCACATCTCCGCTTCCAGCCGTGGCAAGCCCCGAGTTTCCCGTCAGGTTCACGCAGACCTTCCCCTCAGCGCCGCAGATTATGGTCCTTGCGTCCTTTGCGGCAACCGTCCCGTGGAATTCCGATGCAAGCTTTTTGGCGTACACCGCAGGAGCCTTCTTAAGGGCAGACATCTCCTCCCCCGTAAGCCGTGCAAGCTCTCCCATGTGAGGGGTGAGCACCAGCTTCTCCCGGGTTTTTGCGGACTTTCTCAAAAGTTCCCGAAGTTCTGCCTGGGCGGCCACAAGATTCAGGCCGTCCGCATCGATCACCAGCGGGCAGGTGCTGTCCGAGAGCACCTGCTTCAGCAGTCCGCCTGCCCGTTCATCCCTGCCGAGCCCCGGGCCTATGACCACCGCATCCGCCCAGGATTTCAGATCCTCGCCAAGGCTTTTTCCGGTGGAAAAGAGGGCCTCCGGCACACACTGCTGCACGATCACACGGTTTTCCTCCGGTGTCACCACCTTCACCATACCTGCCCCGGCCCGGTAACAGGCCTTTGCCGCAAGCACAGCCGCGCCTGCCATGTTGAGGCTTCCCCCGATCAGGAGCACCCTGCCGAAGGTTCCCTTGTTGCCCGTCCGGTCTCTCTCAGGCTTCAACGCATGCGGCTCCTCGTCGTAGGCAAACCACTCCGGCTCCTCTCCGAAAAAAGAGGTTTCGGAGATCCCGATCTTTGCCGTTGTCACCTTCCCGGCGTACAGACAGCCGGGGTAGAGCACAAGACCTCTCTTGCAGAAGCCGAAGGTCACTGTCTCATCCACCCGCGCTGCGGTCCCCAGGATCTCTCCCGTGTCAGGCTCGATGCCGCTGGGCAGATCCAGAGCAAGCTTCCAGCCCTTAAGCTCGCAGAAGGTGTCCAGTGCTCTGGCATAAATCCCCTCTACCTTCCGTTTTAAGCCGACGCCGAAGAGGGCATCTACAATGATAGTGTATTCCCGGCACAAAGGTTTTGTGCTGTATCTTATCCTGTAATGCTCCAGTATTTTCCGCTGTCTTTTCCACCCTTCGGAGGCCGACTCCTCTTTTCCCACGCACATGACCTCCACCAGAAATCCTTCCTCCGCCAGAAGTCTCGCGAGAGCCAGACCGTCTCCGCCGTTGTTTCCGTATCCCACAAGGAGAAAGGCCGTCTTTTCTGCAAAGACAAGCCCCTTTACATGCGCCTCCACCCGCTCATATGCCGCAAGCGCCGCGCGCTCCATCAGCACATCCGCGCCGATGCCGATCTCCTCGATGGTGCGCCTGTCATACTCCTTCATTTCCGCTGCCGAAACCAGATACCTCATATCTATTTTGTTTCCTTCGTTTCCTCTCCGTCTGCGACAGGGTGCTGTTCCTCCGGATCATACTGCATGTCAAACAGATCCAGCACATCTGCGCCGAACACATCATGCATGTAGGAATAGATCGTGTGATTTTTCTGTTCCATCTCCTGCTTTTTGATGAGACGTTTTTTCAGTTCCACGCGGACTTCCGCCACCCAGTCGGAAATCTCTTTGATTTCTTCCGTGTTCTCCTGCATGGTATCATAGCAGCATTCCATGGTGGCGAGCATCAGTTCAAAATTCAGCTGCTCGATCTTATGCGGGATCTCCATCAGCTCATCCTCGTAGCTCTCCAGCTTTTCGTTGCACTCTTCCAAAAGCTTTTTGTGCTGTTCGAGCTTTTTATCCAGAGCGCGGTTCTTCTGGTTCTCCGCCTCCTCCGCCATAGTGACGATCTCGCCCATCAGCTTTTTCTTTAAGAGCCGGATGTCCCTTGTCTCCGTGTTCAGCTTGCCCTGTCTTCTGAGCAGACCGTTCAGCTCCTCTTCTTTGCCGGAGAGGGCTTTTTTAGTCGACTCGTTCAACAGCTTATACCACTTATTATCCAGCGTCAGTATAGGGATTTTCTTTCCCCGAAGCGCCTCCGAAAAATTGTCCTTCATGAACGCCTCCCTCTTTCAGGCTCTCTCCCTCTCCTGTTCCTTCTCATATCGTTTGATATTGTAGGACAGCTTCATGAGACTGTCTGACAAATGTACATTCTCCACCTGGATTCCATCGGGAAGATTTAAATCCACATGGGCGAAATTCCAGATGGCACGGATCCCCATGTCAACCAGCCTGTCTGCCACTGCCACCGCACCTGTCTTGGGGATGGTCAGCACTGCGATATCCACCTCGTTCTCCCTGATGAAACGCTCCATCTCCGACATGGGCATCACCTTTACCCCTCTCACATCCAGGCCGACTAAAGCGGGATTCTGGTCGAAGATACCCCGGAAGATAAAGCCTCTCCTCTCAAAATTCAGATAATTGCCAAGTGCCCGGCCCAGGTTTCCCGCGCCGATGATGATGAAATTGTGCTGCCTGTCCAGTCCTAAGATTTTTCCGATCTCATTGTAAAGGTGTTCAACATTGTAGCCGTAGCCCTGCTGACCAAAACCTCCGAAATTATTAAAATCCTGACGGATCTGGGATGCAGTCACCTTCATCAGTTCACTCAGATCCTGCGATGATATCCGCTCTACACCCTCGTCCTTAAGTTCACCCAGATAGCGGAAATATCTGGGCAGCCGTCCGATGACCGCCTGGGAAATTTCTTTTTCTTCTAAAATCAATGGTACACCTCCAAAAAACATAAAAAAGATCCACCTATAGTTTAACAGGTCGTTAAAAAAATGTCAATGAATTGACAGGAGAATTTCTTCAAGCTACAATTATCCTATTGTTTCTATTTTTATTTATATTTGAAAGGAAATACCCATGATCCTCTCCTGTCAGAACATATCAAAATCATTTGCGGAAAACAAAGTGCTGGAAAATATCAGCTTTCATATCGAAGACTACGAAAAAGCCGCCATTGTGGGAATCAACGGAGCCGGAAAGACCACCCTGTTACGCATCATCGTGGGAAAGCTTGCTCCCGACAGCGGTCTCGTCACCCTCTCAAAGGACAAGACCCTCGGCTACCTTGCCCAGAATGATGCCGTCGACACCAGTCACTCTATCTACGAGGAGCTCCTGAGCGTCAAGCAGGATCTCGTGGATCTGGAACATCGCATGCGGGAATGCGAGGTCAATATGCAGTCTGTGTCCGGGGCGGAGCTGGAGCAGCTGATGAAGCAGTACAGCAACCTGACCCACGCCTTCGAGACAAAGGACGGCTACACCTACAGAAGCGAGCTGATCGGCGTATTGAAGGGGCTTGGCTTTTCGGAGGAGGAATTTTCCAAATCCGTCTCCACCCTCTCCGGCGGCCAGAAGACGCGTGTGGCTCTGGGAAAGCTTCTCCTCAAGAAGCCCGACCTGATCATCCTGGACGAGCCCACAAACCACCTGGACATGAACTCCATCACCTGGCTGGAGACCTACCTCTTAAACTACAAGGGAGCTGTCATCATCGTCTCCCACGACCGTTTCTTTCTGGACCGGATCGCCGCCAAGGTCATCGAGATCGACCAGACAAAGGCGACCACCTTCCTGGGGAACTACTCCGCCTACGCCGTCAAAAAGGAGCAGCTTCGCACCGCTGCCATGAACGCCTACTTAAATCAGCAGCGTGAGATCCGGCATCAGGAGGAGGTCATCGAAAAGCTGAAGTCCTTCAACCGGGAGAAATCCATTAAGCGCGCCGAGAGCCGTGAAAAAATGCTGGACAAGATCGAGGTGCTGGACAAACCCACCGAGGCGCGCACCGATATGCGGCTGACCCTCACCCCCAGGCGCGTCAGCGGAAATGACGTGCTCACCGTGGAGGATCTGTCAAAATCCTTCGGGAATAATCTTTTGTTTGAGCATATCAGCTTTGAGATCAAGCGGGGAGAGCACGTTGCCATCATCGGTGACAACGGCACCGGAAAGAC
>CAYPSH010000067.1:0-7375 GCA_964413445.1 uncultured Acetatifactor sp. | reverse complement strand
GGTCGGAAGGCGGCCAGGCGGGCTTTCAGTGCCCGGTATTTGGCCGGATCATCGCGGTACTCTCTCACAATGCTGCAGATCGCCTCCGCGTTGTCCTGCTCAAACCAGAGGCAGTAGTCTCCGGCAACTTCTCTGGACACAGGGATGTCCGACGCGATCACCGGTGTCCCTCTGCAAATGCCTTCGATCAGCGGGAGTCCAAAGCCCTCCGTATAGCTGCAAAATGCCAGAAATTCCGCATGTTGATAGAGATAGCTGATAGCCGCATCATTTTGTCCCTCCAGGTGGAAGATGCGTTTTCCAAAATCAGGATGAGCGTGGAGCTTCTCGGCAAAATCCTCCATATTCCATCCCATGTAACCCGCAAAGATAAGATTGCAGCCCATTTCTTTTAAACCGGTCTCATAGGCTTCCAGAAGCAGCTTATGGTTTTTTCTGGGCTCTATGGTTCCTACCATCAGAAGGTACGGGGCTGCTGCCGCAATCTGTACAAGCTGTTCCGAGACCTCGTTTTCTTTCACCTCTGCCTTTTTTCCGAAATCCGCTCCCAGCGGTACCACATGGCAGGGCGGCAGCTTTCGTTTCATTCTGTCCGCCAGCTTTTGCAGCTCCTCCACAGTCGCTTTGGCGTTGACGATGATTTCATCTGCGTACTGCAGATGTGCGCCGACGTAGTCCATGAAATTGTAGACACCTCTCTGCAGACAGTACTGCGGGTGGGTGATGGAGATGATGTCGTAGATGTGGACAAGGATTCTGGCTCCCTGTCTTTTTAACATCGGAAGCAGCCAGCTCCTTTTGACGCGGCACATCCAGGCTGCATCCAGATCAAAGAAGGTGGCTCCGGCTCCGATCTGCGAAAAAGGCACTGTCTGTCCGGTTATCATCTTATTTTTTACGCCTTTTCCTGCAACATAAAAATCACAGAACTTTTTGTTATCAATTCTGTGATATATGTTATCTCTCGCATTATAATGAAGAAGGACGATATTTTCATCCTTCTCCCGGATCAGCCGGACCGCTATTTCCCGTGTCACACGCTGTATGCCTGTCACAAAGGTTGCCAGTGTCAGCACTGTCACATCAATGTAAATTTTCATAAAAATACCTTTCTGATGATCCTCTGTATCGGTTGGGGCAGCTTTTTACCGAATTCCCGGAGAGAGGATTTATCCGTCAGACCGTAGAGCAGTCCGAGCGCTTTGTAGCGCAAGCCTGTTTTTTGTTCAAAATAAGGGTTATTGATCAGCCGGATGTGATTGATCGCCACAACGCTGCTTCCGGCAATGCAGCGCAGCACCTCTTCCTGAAAGCGCTCTTTCGGTTCCCCGTATTTTGTCTCCCAGAAGCTGCATGTCCTCTCATCCGGCAGTCTCTTGAGTGCCGCCACGTAGATGGCTTCCATAAAGCAGGGGTTTGACAGTTCCAGAAAATTCCTCACGTTGACCTCGCAGGGGTGTTCGCCCACATCACAGAGAAAGGTAGTCTTTCTATACTCATTTTCGCAGCCTGCCGCCGCGAGGTTTTCCGCGACCATGTCATAGATGGCTTCATATTTCTTTTGCTCTTGTGTCAACTTCCGATCTCCTTTTTTGTGTATCCCTCTTAACGGCGGCTGTGGTTTTCTTCCTTCACCCTGCCAAAAAGTTTGATATACTGTCGGGCCACTGTCTCCGGGGAATATTCTTCCATCGTCCGGCGCTCCGCTGCTGCGCCCTGATATTTCAGTATCTTTTCAGCCCATTCCTTCGGGTCAAGAGGATCATCCACATAGATGGCCTGTCCCTCCGTGACCTCCCTGAGGCTTGTCTTATCTGTTGTGATCACGGTCTTTCCCCGGCGCATGGCTTCCACGGCTGGCATACCAAAGCCCTCAAAGATGCTGGGAAAGAGAAAAAGGCCACAGTTTTCATAAAGGCAGTCCCGCTCTTCTTCTGAGATAAAGCCTGTATCGATTATATTGTCTTCGATCCCCAGCTGTCTTATCTTTTCCCGGAAGGTCTGCCTGTCTCCTCCCACGCCGCTGATCACCAGTCTGACTTCGGGATTGTTTTTTTTCATCCAGCTCATCGCCTTCAGGACTGTCTCCAGATTTTTGTGGGGAAGCATGGAGCTGACGCAGTAGCAATATTCTCCCGCTCTGATCTGATATTTCTCCTCGATAACAGCTTTGTCCAAACCTGACTCCGAGGTTGCCACCGGCACATAAATCCTTTCCATTTTCCCGGCATAGGCGGGGTAGGTCTGCTGCAGATCCCGCAGGCAGAAATCCGAATCCGTCACAATCCTTTCAGATGTCTTACAGGTGTACCGCCATTCATACTGCAGAAAAAGTCGTCTGGCGGCGCCGAAATATGCAGGATAGTGCTTCGCCTGAAGATCGTGGATCACGCTGACATAAGGGATGGAGCGGCGCCTGCTGCGCGGCTTGCTGTAGACCGGGATAAACATGAGATCCGTCTGCTGTTGGAGCGCCGCACGATCCAGGTACAGATTTTCCCACAGAATGCGTTTCGGCTGGCTGCTGCAGTCTGTATTACAGACATAGATTTCCATATTTGCATATCTTTTATATTCTGCAAAGCTCTCCGCATTATCCCTTGCCGCAAAAAGAAGATACCTGTTTTCGGTGTCACAAACGGCCAATGCGTTCATGAGATTTCGTATAAAGCTCTCTGTTCCGCCGCAAATTCCCGGGCGTACCCAGAGGAGATCAATTCCTATTTTCATACTTCTGTCCACGCCTTTCCGCATCTTCAGCCCAGAATCATCTTCACAATCTCAATGGCGATGCATTCTGCCAGATACCATCTGCTGTAGCCGTTCACGCGGTAGCACCAGTGGTAGCGGTCTCTGATCCTTTGCACCGCCTCTTTAAAGCTCCTGTGGTTGCTTGTACCGCCCATGCGGAAATTGGCAAGAATCTTCGGCACGGTTTCAATGCGGAAGCCTTCCCTGCGCAGCTGCAGGTAACAGCCGTAGTCATCATGGATTCCCTTCATGCGGAAGGGGTGGCTCTTGTAGACATCCGCCTTCACGAACATGGTGGGGTGGTTCCAGTCTCTGGAGGTCTGAAAGCTGCGGAGTCTTGCTTTTTTGATGAGGCTGGTGCCGTCCGCCCTGTGGAGCCTGATGTCGGCAAACATGACATCGCAGCCGGTCTCTTCAAATACCTTCACCGCCGTCTCCGCCGCCTCCGGTTCGTACCAGTCGTCGCTGTTGATGATGCCGATGATGTCTCCCTCTGCCAGACGTATCCCCTTGTTCATTGCATCATATATCCCGCGGTCCGGCTCGGAGATCACGCGGAAACGGATGCCCTTCGCCTCCAGCTTCTGGCGATAACTCTCCGCCAGTTCCACCGTTTTGTCTTTTGAGGCTCCGTCTATGATCAGATATTCTATATTGGGGCAGGTCTGCGTCAGGACAGACTCAATGGTGCCCGCGATAGTCTTTTCGCTGTTGTATGCTACTGTGATGATGCTGACTGTCTCCGGCACCGTTCATTTCCTCTTCTTTCCGTTTATGTTATAGTTCTTTCGCGTCAGCCTTCCGTCCTCCGGATGGATTCCGCGAAGCTGCAGATCCGGTATTCTTCCCTGTAATCGCTCATGCAAAGGTCATAGGTCAGATTGCCGAAGGCCTTGTTGACCATGCCGCCCGGCTTTCCGCCCATGCGGCCCAAAAGGCACAGGAACGGGTGAAAGAGACGAAGGAGGCGGATGTTCTTTCCCTTTTGTTCTGCGATAGCTCTGACCATGTCCGAGGTCCTGACATATTCCGCATTCTGGGGATAGAAGGTGCCTTTCTCCTCATTCAGGATCATCACGCTCACAAACTTGCAGAGATTTTCCACGTAAAGCATGCTCCTGCTGTTGTCCTCCTCCGGGAAAAAGGGAAGCTTCGCCGCAAGCTTCGAAAGCAGGGGGTAATTTCCCTTTGAGTCTTTGCCATAGATCATGGGCGGGCGGAGTATGACCACCTTAAAATCCGGGGATTCCAGTTCCTTCAGCTTTTTCTCTGCCTGCAGCTTGCTGTCTCCGTAAAAGCCTGCGGGGGCAGGAAGGGTGTCCTTTGTGATCATCTTCGGCTGCCCGATCCTGCCGCTGTCCCCATAGACGATCATGCTGCTCATGTAGATGAACTGTCTCGTCCCGTCATGCTTCGCCTTCGCTGCGCACTCTGCCGTCAGATCCCTGTTTACGCGATAGTAGGACTGTTGCTCTTCCTCTGTAGTCTTTCCTACGTCTGCGTGAGCGATCCCGGCCACATGAAAAATACAGTCGAAACCGCCAAAATCCTTCTCCCTCCAGCCATCGGTCCGAAGGCTCACTGTATCCGTGCAAATGTTGTCGGAGCAGTTTTCCTTTATCCAGTTTGCAAAGCAGGTGCCAATATAGCTGCCTGCACCTGTGATCAAAACCTTTTTTGCCAATATGTGCTCCCTTTCCCTACGCTTTCTTCTGCCGTTCCAGTTCCCCGGTGCCGCCCTCCACGACACCCTCCTGCTTCGCCACGGAAATCACTGTGCCGAAGATACATTTTAAATCCATTCGGAAACTCATGCGCTCCACATATTCACCGTCCAGCCTCGCCTTCACATCGATGGGGAGTTCATCTCTCCCGTTGATCTGAGCCCAGCCGGTAAGCCCGGGCAGATTGTCATTGGCTCCGTATTTATCCCGCTCCGCGATCAGGTCGTACTGATTCCAGAGGGCCGGTCTGGGGCCTACCACCGCCATATCCCCTTTCAGAATGTTGAGGATCTGGGGCAGCTCATCCAGGCTGGTTTTTCTCAAAAATCTGCCCACCCCGGTAATGTACTGCTCCGGATTTTTCAGGAGGTGAGTCGGAGTATCCTTTGGCGTGTCCGTGCGCATGGTGCGGAACTTCAATATGTTGAAGTGGGTCTTATGGATGCCGACCCGCTTCTGTTTGAACAGGACAGGGCCTTTGGAATCCGCCTTGATGGCAATGATCAGCACAAGAAACAGGGGGGAGAGGACAATCAGCCCCAGCAGTGCCAGAATCCTGTCAAGAATCGCTTTGATCGTTTTGTACATGTTTTACAACCCCTTTCCCGCTGTCCCGAAGCTCTTACCACAGCCGCCCCCGCGCATACACGCTGTCTCAGTCCTCATACTGGTAAGTTTCCACAATTTCCTTAATATCCCTTCGGATATCCTTGTCTTCCTTCCTGGCATCGGCGATCAGCCTGTCTAATTGCCTTTCAAAGATCTCTGCGTCAAATTCAATGGGCTTTCCGATGAAGATCATCTTGTTGGCGGTCTTTTTTAAGCCCTCCTCATCCATGAGAAGCTCCTCATACATTTTTTCGCCCGGGCGCAGTCCCGTAAATTTGATTTCAATGTCTTCCCCCACCCGGTAGCCGGAGAGTTTGATCAGGTTGGTTGCCAGATCCAGAATCTTTACCGGTTTACCCATATCCAGCACAAAGATTTCTCCGCCGCGGGCATAGGCGCCTGCCTGCAGCACAAGCGATACCGCCTCCGGGATCGTCATAAAATAACGCACCATATCCTTGTGGGTCACTGTGACAGGTCCGCCCTCCGCAATCTGTTTTTTGAACAGCGGGATCACGCTGCCATTGCTGCCAAGCACATTTCCGAACCGCACGGCCACAAAGTTTGTGGCGGACTTCTGGTTCATCATCTGGATGATCATCTCGCAGATCCGCTTTGAAGCCCCCATAACATTGGTGGGGTTTACCGCTTTATCCGTAGAGATCAGCACAAATTTTTCTGTCCCGTATCTGTCTGCAGCCTTCGCAGTTTTGTACGTGCCCATCACATTGTTTTTGATCGCCTCGTTCGGGCTGATCTCCATCAGCGGGACATGCTTATGGGCTGCCGCGTGGTATACGATGTCCGGACGGAAGGTAGAAAAAATATCGTTGATACGGTTGGTATTGCGCACGGATGCGATCAGCACTTCCAGGTTTAAATCCGGGTATTTTCGGATCAATTCCTGCTGGATATCGTACACGCCGTTCTCGTATATATCAAGAATGATCAATTGCTTCGGGTGGTGGGAAGCCACCTGACGGCAGAGTTCGCTTCCGATAGAGCCTCCTCCGCCTGTGATCAGGACGGTCTTCCCGCCCACGTAGTTGAGCACTTCTTCGGTGTTGATCTGAATGGGTTCTCTCCCCAGAAGGTCATTCACATCCACATCCTTTAACTTGCTGACGCTGACCTCACCGTTTACAAGCTGGTACATTCCCGGCAGACGTTTCAGTTCACAGCCGGTGCGCTTGCAGATATCGAGGATTTCTTTCATTTCCTTCGGTGCGGCGGTCGGGATGGCAATGATGATCTCTTTTACATCCAGATTCTTTACTGCCTCCTCAATATCGTAGCGGTCCCCCACCACCTTGACACCATGAATGTAACTTCCCTGTTTCTTGTGGTCGTCATCAATAACACCCACCACATTCATGTCAATATAATTGCTGATGGAAATCTCTTTGATCAGCGCATTTCCAGCTTCTCCGGCACCTACCACCAAAACACGCTTTCTTGTGGCCGCATTGACTCTCCGGTTGGCAATAGAGCGGATAATCCGGTAGGAATATCTGCTGATCGCAGTAAAAATAATCAGCGCAATGGCAAAGTATACATAATAGCTTCTCGGCAGTGGATATACCAGTGAGTGGTTGGTCCACAGCACGTATATCATTCCAAGGAATGCGTCCACCACGCAGGCACATATCATATACATAAATTCTGTCCCGCCGGCGTAACTCCACAGGCTGTTGTAGAGACGGAGCACAGCGAACACCAGCAGGGTGATGACGATCATTCCCGGCAGTGCGCGCATCGCGGTATTCAAATATACGGACGGTATCGTTGTTGGATTAAAGTCAAATCTGGATAACAGTGCAACATAACTGGATGCAATTACCGCTACAATATCATAACAAACCAAAAGTAATCTTTTTGCCCAAACGGAATTTCCTAACTTTTTCATGTTCTTCAACTTTCTTTCTGTGAATTATTGTCCCCGCTGATACAGATGATAGCCTTCCAGAATCACGACCAGTTTAAAGCCTTTTTTCTTCATATAATCCATATCAATATATTCTGACTGTATCATGATGCAGTTACACCCGTATTCCTCCATGGCAGCAAGCAGTGTATCCACATCTCCCTCTGCATAAGTATAACCATCTCCATACGCAACACGCACTGCTGCATCATACTCCTGTATCTGGGATGCCACCTCGGAGGGTGCCAGCAGATACGGTTCCTCTATCGTTCTTACATACTGGTCAAGCTGAATGACCGATGCAGAAATCTTGTACATGTTCGGAGCTCCGGCAAGGAAATCCGGCACATATTTCAGTCCGATTGCC
>CAYPSH010000066.1:0-7379 GCA_964413445.1 uncultured Acetatifactor sp. | reverse complement strand
TGCGACGCATATATGATAAAAAACATTTGTGTTTTCCGACCGTCTATGATATAATTCTAAAATGACTGTGGCTGTGCCCTGCATTTGCGATGAATTGCAGCCCGCGCAGCTGTCACCACGGGGTGTCCTGCGAGAGGAACCCGTGACAGGATCGGACGGAATCGATGTGACAGATTAAGAAGGATAAGAGGCGCAGCAACTTTAAGGAGGAAATTAAAGCAATGAGTTTACAGGTAGAAAAATTAGAGAAAAATATGGCGAAGCTGACCATCGAGGTTTCCGCAGAAGAGCTGGAAAAGGCTATCGAGGGCGCTTATCAGAAAAACAAGAGCAAGCTGAGCATTCCCGGCTTCCGCAAGGGCAAGGCACCCAGAAAGCTGATCGAGCAGATGTACGGCAAGGAGGTCTTCTACGAGGACGCTGCAAATGCCCTGATCCCCGATGCGTATGACAAGGCTCTGGAGGAGTGCACTGAGGAGATCGTTTCCTCCCCCAAGGTGGATGTGGTTCAGCTGGAGGCAGGCAAGCCTTTCATCTTTACTGCTGAAGTTGCCGTAAAGCCTGAGGTTACCCTCGGCAAGTACAAGGGTGTGGAGGTCGAGAAGGCTGACACCGAGGTGACGGACGAGGAAGTTACCGCGGAGATCGACAAGGAGAGAGAGAAGAATTCCAGAACAGTTGATGTGACGGATAGAAATGTTCAGAATGGCGATATCGCTACCATCGATTTTGAGGGCTTTGTGGACGGCGTTGCATTCGAAGGCGGCAAGGGAGAGGATTATCCTCTGACCATCGGCTCCGGCGCGTTTATCCCCGGCTTTGAGGAGGCTCTGATCGGCGCTGAGATCGGAAAAGAGACAGATGTCAACGTGACCTTCCCCGAGGAGTATCAGGCAGCAGAGCTCGCAGGCAAGGCGGCTGTGTTCAAGTGTACCGTAAAGAAGCTTCAGGAGAAGCAGCTCCCTGAGCTCGACGATGATTTCGTCGGCGAGGTTTCCGATGAGAGCGACACTGTAGAGCAGTACAGGGAAGAGATAAAGAAGAAGATTGCCGACAGAAAAGAGGCAAACGCAAAGCAGGAAAAGGAGAATGCAGTCATCGAAGCTATCATCGCGGACGCTAAGATGGACATTCCCGATGCGATGGTTGAAACCCAGCAGAGACAGATGATCCAGGAATACTCCCAGAGGATCCAGGCTCAGGGCATCTCTCTGGAGCAGTATCTGCAGTTTACAGGGATGACCATGCAGGGACTTCTTGACCAGGTGAAGCCCAGCGCACTGCAGAGGATCCAGTCCAGACTGGTGCTGGAGGCTGTTGCTGCAGCTGAGAACATCACTGCTTCCGAGGAAGAGTTCGAGGAGGAAGCAAAGGTGATGGGTGAGGCATACCAGATGGATGCCGACAAGGTGAAAGAGCTTCTGGGCGAGAGCGGCAAGGAGCAGGTTATGCAGGATATCCGCGTAAAGAAGGCTGTTGAGCTGGTTGTGGAGAACGCAAAGGAAGCAAAGGCTGCAAAGAAGTCCGCAAAGAAGACAACTAAGAAGGCCAAGGAAGAAGCTGAGGCAGAGACTGCTGAAGAGGCATAAGCCTTGCACATTGCAAAAGAGATTCAGATGGTTGTGCTCCCTGATCGAGAGGGAGTACAACCTTTAAATTTTTATTAAATTTATTAAATATATTTTTTCACGTTGAAAAACATCCTTAAGTGGGATATTATGTGTTTATGGAGATAAGATTAACTGACAGAAAACGGAGGAATTGCAATGAGTTTAGTGCCTTATGTCATTGAGCAGACCAGCAAGGGTGAGCGGTCTTACGATATTTATTCCCGTCTGTTAAAGGACAGGATCATTTTTCTCGGGGAGGAGGTCAATGATGCTTCCGCAAGCATCGTGGTGGCTCAGCTTCTCTTCCTGGAGGCGGAGGATCCGGACAAGGATATCCACCTTTACATCAACAGCCCCGGCGGCTCCATCTCCTCGGGAATGGCAATCTACGATACCATGAATTATATCAAGTGTGATGTCTCCACCGTATGCATCGGTATGGCAGCCAGCATGGGTGCCTTCCTTCTGGCCGGCGGCGCGAAGGGAAAGAGATTTGCTCTTCCCAATGCCGAGGTGATGATCCATCAGCCTCTGGGCGGCTCCCAGGGCCAGGCGACAGAGATCGAGATCGCGGCAAAGCACATCTTAAAAACAAGAGAAAAGTTAAACCATATGTTGTCTGAGGCAACCGGAAAAGATTATGAGACTATCTGCGCGGATACCGAGCGCGACAACTGGATGAGCGCCGAGGAGGCTAAGGAGTACGGTCTGATCGACATGGTGATCTCCTCCCATGATGCACAGAACGCAAAATAAAAAAGCTTTTCGTCCCCTGCAGGGAGGGCGGGGACAGTTAGGAGTAAGTGTAAAAAATGGCAGCAAAAATGAACGGAAATGAAATCAGATGTTCCTTCTGCAACAAGACCCAAAGCCAGGTGCGCAAGCTGATCGCAGGACCTGCGGGGGTGTATATCTGTGACGAGTGTATCGACATCTGCGCAGATATCATTGAGGAGGAACTGGAGGATGAGGAGGTTGAACAGGAATCTCATCCCGAGATCAATCTGTTAAAGCCTATCCAGATCAAGAACTTCCTGGACGAATATGTAGTCGGGCAGGAGGAGGCCAAGAAGGTTCTGGCCGTTTCGGTCTACAATCACTACAAGAGAGTGACTGCGAAAAAGGATCTGGATGATGTAGAACTGCAGAAGAGCAATATCATTATGGTAGGTCCCACCGGTTCCGGCAAGACTTATCTTGCACAGACACTGGCAAAGATCATCAATGTTCCCTTTGCCATTGCAGATGCGACCACGCTGACCGAGGCCGGTTATGTGGGCGAGGATGTGGAAAATATCCTGCTCAAGCTGATCCAGGCGGCTGACTACGATGTGGAGCGCGCCCAGTACGGCATCATCTATATCGATGAAATTGACAAGATCACCAAGAAGGGGGAGAATGTCTCCATCACCCGCGATGTATCCGGGGAAGGCGTACAGCAGGCACTCCTTAAGATCGTGGAGGGCACAGTGGCCAGCGTTCCTCCTCAGGGAGGCAGAAAGCATCCCCATCAGGAGCTGATCACGATCGATACCTCCAATATCCTCTTTATCTGCGGCGGCGCATTTGACGGTCTGGAGAAGATCGTGGAGGCGAGACTGGACAGAAAGGCGATCGGCTTCAACACCGAGGTATCCAAAAAATCCAACGAGGACATGGACGGACTGCTCAGAGAGGTAACCCCTCAGGATCTGGTGAAGTTCGGACTGATCCCTGAGTTTGTGGGACGTGTGCCCGTATGTGTTTCCCTGAAGGGGCTTGACAAGGAGGCGCTTGTCCGCATCATGACAGAACCCAAGAATGCCCTTGTAAAGCAGTATCAGAAGCTCTTCGGCATGGATGACGTAAAGCTCACCTTCGAAGACGACGCTGTGATGGCGGTGGCGGAAAAGGCCTTTGAGAGAAAAACAGGTGCCAGAGGACTTCGCTCCATCATGGAGAGTGTTATGATGGATGTCATGTACAATATCCCTTCCGACGACACCATTCAGGAATGTGTCATCACAAAGGAAGCTGTGGAGGGTACCAGCGAGCCGCTTGTCATCCGTAAGGGTGAAAACAAACGGAAACTGGAAACTGCAATTTAAAATCCCGGAGCACCGTTTTACAGACGGTGCTCTCGTTTTTTGGAAGGAAAGTTAAGTATGATTATCAAGAATGTCAGCCTGGAAACCGTGTGCGGTATCACCAGCAGGCTTCCGGAAAATGACAAGCCGGAGGTGGCCTTCGCGGGGAAGAGCAATGTGGGAAAGTCATCGCTGATCAATGCGCTGATGAACCGGAAATCCCTGGCCCGCACCAGTGCCGAACCGGGAAAGACTCAGACGGTCAATTACTATAATATCAACGACAGCCTCTATTTTGTGGATCTGCCGGGATACGGCTATGCGAGGGCAAACGAGGCTGTCAAAGCCCAGTGGGGAAAAATGATCGAGGATTATCTGCACCAGTCAAAGCAGTTAAAGAGGGTCTTCCTGCTGATCGATATCCGCCACGAGCCCTCGGAAAATGACTGTATCATGTATGACTGGATCGTGCGGAACGGCTATCTGCCTGTCATCATTGCGACCAAGCTGGATAAGATCAACCGGAGCCAGATACAAAAGCAGCTGAAGCTGATCAGAAATAAGCTGAAAGTGGCGGAGGGGACTGTCATGATCCCGTTCTCCGCCCAGACGAAGCAGGGACGGGAAGAGATCTACGAGATCCTGGATGAGATCCTGGAGGGACAGAGCGAAGAATGAAAAAATACTGTAAGGCGCTGGTGAACTTAGGGTTGGCGGTCATTATTTTTCTGGCGGTCCTTCTGCTTCTGCCAAGGGCTATCGTATTTTTGGCTCCCTTTGTGGCAGGCTGGATCGTGGCGCTGATCGCCGGTCCTCTGGTCCGGTTTTTTGAGGAAAAGATAAAACTGAAGAGAAAGATCGGCAGTGCCTTCGTCATTATCGTCGTCATTGCTGCAGTGGTACTGATCCTCTATTTCGCAGTGGCCAAGCTGGTGGAAGAGGTGGTCGGGCTGATCGGCGCGCTGCCTGAGATGTGGGCGGGGATGGAGTCCGATTTCAGCGATATCGGCAGCAGGCTGAGCGGTATCGTGGCAAAGCTTCCTCCGGATATGCAGGACGGCATCAATGAGACCGTGGGAACCATCGGAGCGTATCTAGGGGACTTCTTCGGGCGCATCGGCACCCCCACCATAGTGGCGGCAGGCAATCTGGCGAAGCAGCTTCCCTCCATTTTTATCGCCCTGATCATGGCTCTGCTCTCCTCCTACTTTTTTGTGGCGGAGAGAGATCAGATCAACGAGTGGTTTGCAAAACACACCCCCGCGGCGATCCAGCTGCGTTACCGGATGATGCACAACAGTCTGGTGAAGTCTGTGGGCGGCTACTTTAAGGCTCAGCTGAAGATAGAGGTCTGGATGTATTTCCTGCTCCTGATCGGGCTTGGCGTCCTCCACGTGAACTACTTCGGCCTGATAGCGCTTGTCATCGCCTTCATGGATTTCCTTCCCTTCCTGGGAACGGGAACCATATTGATCCCCTGGGCAGTCGTCAGGATACTGACAGGGAACTACCAGGTGGCAGTGGGACTTTTGATCATCTGGGGCGTAGGACAGCTTGCGAGACAGCTGATCCAGCCCAAGATCGTGGGAGATTCCATGGGCGTGCCGCCGCTGCCTACCCTGTTTTTGCTCTATATAGGGTATAAGGTGGGAGGCGTTGTCGGCATGATCGTCGCAGTGCCGCTCGGGATCCTGGTTTATTCCATGTACCAGGAGGGGGCCTTTGACACGCTCAAAAAGAGTGTCCTGATCCTGACAGCAGGTATCAATCGATTCCGCCGGATCGGAAAGGAAGACCTGTTTGAGGTGGAAGAGATGAATATGCGAAATGAAGAAGCTGCCAGAAATCTTGAAGAGAGCAGGGCAGAGCTTTCCCGGGAAAAGGAAAAAGAACGTCAGGAAAAACAGCAGAAAAGAGAAGCGGGGAAAAAGCGTTTTAAAAAATAAAAAAATGCATAAAACAGAAACCTTTCCGACAGAAAAAGCGTCTGATAAGCAGAGAGTACCAATCGGGTATTCCCTGCTTTTTTTGTGCCTGGAAGCAGACGAAAAAAAGGATTTGCGATGATGCACATTTGATACACAGCCGGATTAGACTGCTTTGCAGAATGCATCATGCGCAGAAAACGAAACTAAACGCTGCAGATAAAAAAAGAAAGGATACATAAAACAGATGGATAAGCACACATATGAGGTAGACGGACTTGTGGTGGATGACACTGACCGGAATGTGACGGTGGACGGCAGGAATGTGCGCCTGACGCCGCTTGAATATGAGATACTCAGGCTTTTGGTACAGCAGAGGGGAAAAGCTGTCTCCAACAGTGAGATCTATGAAAACATCTGGCAGATGCAGCCGATCGGCGCGGACAATACGATCGCGGTGCATGTGAGGCACATTCGTGAGAAGATAGAAAACAACCCGGGAAAACCCAGATATCTGAAGGCTGTGCGGGGAAACGGATACAAGGTCGGATAAGCTGCAGGCGACTCTTTTTTCTGGACAAATCAACGCATATGCCCTATTATGTTCTGTGAAGAAGATAACAGAGCATGAAGCGAGGAGAAGAAGAGTGAGATGACCTACGCAGTATATGAAGGAGCGGTGGACCCGTCAGCGGAAGAGCCGCAGCAGGAGCCTGAAACTTACGGGAAGGAACCGGTGACACCGCCAAAGGAGAGAAGAAGGGGGATCAGCGGCAGCACGATAAAGATCATTGCAGTGGTCACGATGATGATCGACCATATTGCTGCATCGCTGCTGACAAGGCTGCTGATCGCCAGAGGAATCTACAGCTTGTACGGGATGTCGGACAGGAATGCCATCATGAGCTGGTGGGCGGAGAACGGAAGGCTTTACGATACGGTCATGGTGATGCGTGAGATCGGCCGTCTCGGCTTTCCGATTTTTTGCTTTCTCCTGGTAGAGGGCTTTCAGAAGACACGGAATGTCAGAAAATACCTGTTCCGCTTAGGGATGTTTGCTCTGATCTCTGAGATCCCGTTTGACCTGGCGTTCAGCGCCAGGGTTTTAGAGTTTCAGTATCAGAATGTGTACTTTACGCTCTTTATCGGTATCCTGGCTCTTTACGCCATCGACTGGCTGATGAACCATACGCTGCCCAAAGCGGCGGGGTGGTGCCTTATGGTGACAGGTGTGATCGCACCGGGATGTTATTTCTTTGAGTATACGGGAGATGGATTCCGTTTAGAGACCCTTATAATAACAGCTGTTCTGACTCTGGCAGCGGCGGGCGCTCTGGCTTGCTTCGGCATCCGCAGTAAGAGAGGTCTTGCGGGGATGCAGCAGCTTGGGGCTGCTGTCACGGTGGGAGTTATCGCCATGCTTGTCGCGGATCTCCTTCGCACGGATTACTCGGGAATGGGAGTGTTGACTATTCTGGTCATGTATATTTTCAGAAAGCACAGAGTGCTGTCAGCGGCGGCGGGCTGTGTGGTGCTCACGGTCATGGCGCTGAATGAGATCACCGCCTTCTTTGTACTGATTCCCATTGCACTCTACAACGGCAGACGGGGACTTAAGATGAAGTATTTCTTCTATGCCTTTTACCCGGCGCATCTTCTGATCCTCTGGCTGATCGCGGCCGCCATGGGAATGGGTTGGATCGCGGTTGTCTAAAAAATACTTGATGAGAGCAGAGGGCATAATATTTCGTTGACGAAAAGGGAAATAGCAGATAAAA
>CAYPSH010000065.1:0-7383 GCA_964413445.1 uncultured Acetatifactor sp. | reverse complement strand
TGAAACCTTCTCCGGCACAAGCCTCTGGAAGCTGTTGACAGTCTCCTCAGCCTCCTTGACTGTACGGTTTACCTCGGAGACCGTATCCTTCAGATTGGTATGCTTGCTGTTGAGCATGTCGTAAAGGAACATCGCCTCCTCATGGTTTTTGTGGATTTCCGCAAGAACCGTGTCGGAATACTCGTTTACCGCCATGATCTTCTCATTGGACAAGCGCTCCAGCGAGCGCTCTGTCTTTTCCATGGCGTAGTCTACCGCTTCGTTTACCACATCATCCACATGCCCTTTTACTTTCTCCATCTCATCTGCGACCAACCGGCTGATCTCTTCCTTTGCCGATTCCGTTGCCTCCTTTGAAGGCTTGTCCGCCTTTGAAGGAATGATGAAGCTCAAAACAAAAATAACGCCTCCTGCAACCAATAAAATGATCTCCAAGATATCCATCTCTTTGTATTTTCCTTTTCCGGGTCCGGCCTATATTTTAATGTCGATGCCGCCCTGTTTCTTTAGAAAAGTCTGTTCTTTTTCTTTGGAGCTGCCGCGTCTTCTGCCGCCGTCTCCCTGATACTCACCGTTTCCTTTTTCCTTTGCGTCCGGATTTCTCCTGTGCCACTGGGTATCATCACTTTTGTGTACTGCCTTCGTCTGCTGTTGTACCTGCTTCTGGAAGCTCTGACTGATACTCGCCTGATCAACCTGTCCCTTGTAATCTTCATTCTGCTTGATGGTTGAATACTCCTGTGCCCTTGAAATCGTAGTAAACTCAATAGATCCAAATGCCATGTCCAACTCTCCCTTCAGAACAATTTTTCGAGCGGTCTACATCGGCAGCATACGAACCTCTCCCTGTTCCCGACCGAATTTACAATAATGGAAATCACTCTGCAGCGTCCTCGACACATCACCGATGATAATGGTGGTGCCTGCATATATTTCATCATTTATGACAACCTGTGCCTGATTCTGAACCGTCAGCATCTCTCTCAGTTTTTCCAGTCTTGACCTCAATTCCTCCAATTCCGCGCTCTTTTCGTCCACCAGATTCGCCACACTCTTCATATATTTCAGATCGCTCTCCGAGTACTGTTTTCCACCCGACAGCCGCTCCTTGAAATTCGCAAGGATCACTTTGGCGTTCTTGACCGTCTTTGTGTCATCCTCCACCGCCTTCTGGACTCTGCTGTACTGGGTTTTTAACAGAGGATTGACACCGACCTCGAGGATCGTGGAAGAGCCCATGCTGGCACCGATGGATTTGGAAGTGATCCTGTTGGCTGCCTGCACATAGCCTCCTACGATCACGCCCTTTTTTCCTTCCACAATCACTTCAGTCCCGGCGGAAACTCTGCTGTGTAAGACAGCGTCCGCCTGCACATAGCCTCCGGCCACCACTCTGGTGTTCTCCAGATAACGCACGATCACATCGCCGCCGGCCTTCAAAAAGCCCTTCGCGTTGCCGTTCATTCCCTTTGCAATGATGATATTTCCGCCGGCAACAACTTTGGCGCCTTCCACCAGCCCGTCGATCAATATGTTCCCGCCGGCTCTCACCTCATAGTTTTCCGTCACATTTCCGCTTACATGGACACTGCCCTCGTAGTCGATGTTTCCTGTGGACACATCCACATCCTTCACCTCGAACACATCTGACACAAAAACCTTCCCGTCCACCAGCGTCACATGCCCGTCCACAGCGGATGTAATGCTTCTCTTGTCCTCAGACAGCACAATATTTCGTCCGAATTTCAGCATGGCCGGCTTGGGCGCTTTCGCCTTGACGGCCTTGCCGAAAATATCATGCCCGTCTATTCCCGGCTTCTCGGGGATGACCCTTGCCAGGACTTCACCCTTGCGGCACTGGTTGATGGTGGTCAGATGGAAATAGTCCACACTGCCATCCTCCTTCATAGCAGGCCTTCGGTGCTGTTCTGTCGGGAACATATACTCGATTTTCGCATCCTCGCCCGCAACAGGCCCCTTTCCCAGCGCAACGACCAGGTCGGTGCAGTATATCCCCTTGGACTGGAAATGATCCAAAAGCTCACCTGTCTGGAACCCGAAGGAAATATCCCGGGAACGCATATCTTTCAGGAAGTCATCATAAGTCAGCCGTTCCCCTGTCTCCGAGGCCGGGATAAAGCGCACTGTGGCTTTCATCCTGTCCTCTTCAATGGTTAAGCGGTAGGTTTCCGGCACAGACGGGCATTCGTCATTTTCCAGATGGCAGACCAGATTCTTCGCCCGACCCAGAGACGTCTCGATTTCTTCTCTGTCATAGCCGATCTCCAGTCCATCAAGATATTCAACTATTTCTCCAATGTGGATCTCTTCTCCTCCGTCACTGGGCTGATACAGCGCCAGTCCGAACCCTCGGCCTTCATTGACCAATCGAAAATAGCCATTCTCCATAGTCTCTCTTCTCCATGAAAACAACTAGATATTTGTAAGAATCCCCATATAATTCCCCATCTTTGTCCTCATTTTCTGTAAGGCCCTGGTATGCAGCTGTGAAACTCTGGACTCGGATACCTCCAGAATGCTGCTGATCTCCTTCAGGGTCAGTTCTTCATAATAATAGAGTGTGATTACTTTCTTTTCTTTTTCTGTCAAAAGCTCCAGGGCATCCCCCAGCACCTTTGTCAGTTCTTCCTTTTCCACCCGTTCCTCAGGTGCCTCAAACCGGGAGGTCGTATGTCTGCTGTAGTCCTGCGACACATCGCTTCCCTGTTCCATATATTCATTCAGAGAGACCAGCCCCGTGATCTTCATCTGGGACTGCCAGTCCAGGTACTCCTCATCGGAGATCCCCAGCTTTCCGGCAATCTCTTCATCCGAAGCGCCGTGGCCCTTCTCCTGCTCGATCTCCCGGGTGACTGCCTCGATCTTCTTCTGTTTCTGACGTATTGTTCTGGGTATCCAGTCCATTTTGCGTATCTGATCCAGGATTGCTCCCCGGATACGCAGGCTGGCGTAGGTCTCAAATTTTACTTCCTTGAAACAGTCGAACTTATCAATGGCATCAATCAGTCCGAAGATACCGTAACTGACCAGATCCTCGTACTCTACGTTGTACCCAAGATACATGCTCAACCGTCCCGCTACTACCTTGACAAGAGGTGCATACTCCAAAATGATCTTCTCTCTGGCTTCAGGTGACCTTGTTTTTGCGTATTCTTCCAACAGTTTCTTTCTGCCTGCTTCATCCATGAAACCACCGCTCCTTATCGCTGTGCCTC
The DNA here is from genome assembly GCA_964413445.1 of uncultured Acetatifactor sp. Classification (GTDB taxonomy): domain Bacteria; phylum Bacillota; class Clostridia; order Lachnospirales; family Lachnospiraceae; genus Acetatifactor. The sequence goes on along the minus strand of CAYPSH010000065.1, from coordinate 4,147 downwards.
GTTTGCTTCTGCCTCAATAGTTCCTTCCTCAGGACTCTCCGTGCTTTTACGGATGACTTCTCCCTCCTCCTGGCGTTTTTTTTCATTTTGTCTGTCGAAAAAATTCAGGGTCTGCTCCAACACGGTTCCCAGAATCAGAAACAGTACCATAACCCCAAGCAGTACTGCTAGCTTTTCCGTGAGGGAGTATTGCCTTACGTATGTGATGATACAGGTGATTGCCCCTGTCGTCAACATTAAAATTATCGGTATATTTTTTCTGTCCATAGGCAATGCAACCTTTCAGATAATTGTCTCTGACTTTCCTACTGCGCGGATATGAAAATCACCTGTCTCCGGGTAAAAGATAACGGTCCTTCCGTAATTTTTCCCCGTGTCCTGAGCCAGGATCGGTATTTTCAGTTCCGCCAGCTTTTTTTTGACTGACTCCACATTCCTGTTACCCACCTGTCCCACGCTTCCCTTTCCCTGAAAGGCAAACATGGTCGCTCCGCCGGCAATCTTAGCCACCATCCGGCTTCGCTTTGCGCCAATCTTTTCCATCTGTTTCACAAGTTCTACGATACCGGTATCTGCAAACTTCGCCACATTGTGCTGCCCGTTTGTGATGGCTGTACTGTCCGGGAGCATAATATGTGCAAGTCCCCCAATTTTAGTAACCGGGTCCCTGATGGCTATCCCCACACAGGAACCAAGTCCAAGAGTCGTAACGCCGTTGGGACTTACACAGGTTTTTAAGTCTGCCATTCCTACTTTGATTATCTCACTCATGTGCGTTCTCGTTCCTTCACCGTTTACCGCCGCCTGATCAGGATCACACTACAGGCAGCCCCAATGACGTCAAAATCCTCGCGTAAGATTCCATATCCGGAATCAGTATAAAGTAGCCATCCAGCTCGATCTCGTCAAAGAACTTTGACTGGATCAGCAGAATCTTATCTCCAAAGATGCCGAACTGTGTCGCGGGTACACTCAGGATCGCTCCTGCCATATCCACCGTCAAAGCCGGGGGTGTCGGAAAAATCTTTAAATTAGTCAGCGTCGAGAGAGAGTTTAAGTAGGCGCCCGTGATAATGTTGCCCACCTCTCTCATGGCGGAAAGTCCCATCTCTTCAAACTCGGAACCGGCCGGAAGCATACCCATGGTCACTTTCTGGATCATGTGCCTTGCGCTCTCTTCCTCCACCATAAACATCATACTTCCCGTGATGTCTCCTTCCACGCCCAGGAAGACACCGACCATGACCTGTTCCTCTCCGCCCATCATTTCGCCAACCTCGGAAAAATCCAGAAGTTTGACCTGAGGGACCTGCATATCCACCTTACACTGCAGCATCTGTGACAGGGCAGTCATCGCATTGCCGGCGCCGATATTTCCCAGTTCTTTCAGCACATCGTAATAGTTTTCTGTTACCTGCTCTAAGCTCATGCCACTCATGGGCTTCTCCTTTCAGCTTTCAATCAACAGCATTCAAAATCGACCGCATGCAAAACCACTGGATCAATTTTCCAATGTAATGGCACTCAGGTCAAAAAGAGAGATCAGATCCCCGTTATGCTTTCCCACCGCATCGATCAGATTTGCTTTCTCATCCTTTGAATCATAGGTGATCTTTTCGATTTCATGGTCAGCCAGAGAGACAACCTCCTTGACTTCGTCCACGATAAAGCCCACGTTGCCCTCCTGATCCAGCTTCAGCACGATGATCCTTGTCTCCTTCGTGTACTCGTCGTCAGATTTTACTCCCAGCTTCACGCACATACTGATGACCGGGATCACCTCGCCTCGCATGTTGATGACACCCTTTAAATACGGCGGCATCTTGGGGATACGGGTGATGGCCTGCATTCTCACGATATTGTCAATATAGCGGATATCAATGCCATACAGTTCATCTCCCAGACGGATTACGATAAATTGTGTTGTTGACTCGGGAATCTTACCTTCCTCATCCAGATAATCTATATCATTTTCTAAAAGGTCCATATGTGTCCGCTTCCTTTCTTTCCATATAGTTTAAATCATAGCATTGACATCCAGGATCAGTGCGATCTCGCCGTCGCCCAGAATCGTTGCCCCGCTGATAAACTTGCACTGTTTGATATATTTGCCAAGGGACTTGATAACGATCTCCTGCTGGCCGATCAGCTCATCGATCACCAGACCTGCCATCTTATCGCCCTTCTTGACGATGACGACGATCAGATTCTCATCCTTTGACTTGGTGCTCTCCACATCCAGCAGATCGCTCAGGCGGATCAGAGGGATCACTGTGCCGCGGAGATTGATGACCTCCTTGTTCTGCACCAGTTTGATCTCACTGGGCAGAATGTCCTCCAGCGTCTGGATGGAGCCTAAGGAGATGGCATACTTCTCATTTCCCACGACAACCATCAGCGCCTGTATGATAGCCAGGGTCAGAGGCAGTCTCACGATCCAGGTACTGCCCTCGCCCAGAACACTCTTTACTTCCACCTCACCGCTCAGGGATTCGATCTTGGACTTTACCACGTCCAGGCCGACGCCTCTTCCGGATATATCCGTCACCTGCTTTGCAGTGGAGAAGCTGGGGAGGAACAGAAGGTTGATGATGTCCTTATCAGACATGACAGCCGCCTGATCGGGAGTGATGGTCCCTCTCTCAAGCGCTTTTGTCCTGACTGCGTCCACATCGATACCGTTGCCGTCGTCACCCACTTCGATGACAACATTGTTGCCCTCCTGATAGGCATTCAGGAAAATGCTGCCCACCGGCGGCTTCCCGCGCTCGGCACGGACCTCTGCGGATTCCAGACCATGGTCTGCGGAATTTCTGAGCAGATGCATCAGAGGGTCACCGATCTCATCCACAACAGTACGGTCCAGCTCTGTGTCCTCACCTGTCATGGTCAGTTCCATCTTTTTATCCAGCTTCTTGGACAGATCGCGGATCATTCTGGGGAATTTGCTCACAACACTCTCAATAGGAACCATCCGGACCTTCATCACGGATTCATGGAGGTTTGTGGTCACCTGCTCCAGATACTCGATCTGCTCGTTAAAGGCACTGTTGATATTTGTCTGCTCCTGGCTGGACACAGCCACCAGGGAGTTCTTCGCTATGATCAGCTCGCTGACCAGATTCATCAGGGAGTCAAGCTTTTCGATATCCACACGGACGGTACGGTTCACCACTGCCGGCTTTGAGGCTCCCTGTGGCTTTGTCTCCTGCCCTGACTTTGCAGCCGGTGCCGCGGGCTTCGCCGCCGGTGCGGGCGCTGCAGGTGCCGCGGGCGCGGGTGCTGCAGGTGCCGGAGCCGCTTTGGCTGCCTCAGGCGCAGGAGCCGCTCCTCCCTGTTCCTTCTTCAGATGTATATTGTTCTCAAGCACGATCGGAGCGCCGGTCGCCTTCTCGATTTCCGATACGGCTGCTGCCGCCTCGATCACCTTGTCAAGCTCCGCGTCGGAGAGGATGATCAGCGTAAAATCTCTGTCAAATTTCTCGTCCTCCACATCCTGCGCGCTGGGTTCGGAGACTATGATCTCGCCCAGTTCCTCCACAGCCTTGAATACAAGGAATGCTCTCGCCGCCTTCAGGACGCAGTTCTCCTGCACCACCACATTCAGGCCGTAAACCTTTTTGCCCTGATTCTGTGCCTCCCGGATGACATTGACCAGAGTGTCATCGAGATTCACTGAATTCCACTTTTCTGTGTCGGAAGCATCGCCGCCGGATTTTTCTTCCTTTGCAGGCTCCGCGGGCTTTTGCTGCGCAGCCTCCGGCTTTGCTCCCCCTTTGCCGGCGTTTAAGATATCATTCAGCTGTTTGATCAGCTCCTCATTGTCGTTGGTTCCTTCGTCGGCGGAAGACTGGATGTTGTCCGTGTACTCCTCCAGGGCGTCCAGACACTGGAACAGCACATCTATCATTTCTGAATTTACTTTGATATTGCCGTTCCTGACCTCTGAGAAAACATTCTCCATGTCATGGGTCAGATTCTGCATTCTCTTGTAGCCCATGGTACCGGCCATGCCCTTTAAGGAGTGCGCGGCACGGAAAATCTCATTAATGGTATCCATGTTCTCAGAATCCGACTCAAGCTCCAGGATCCTTGTGTTCAAGTCTTGCAGATGTTCCTTTGTCTCATCCAGAAAAATCTCAAGATA
>CAYPSH010000064.1:0-7449 GCA_964413445.1 uncultured Acetatifactor sp. | reverse complement strand
CCCTCTCGTAGGAATAGCCCCGGTCCGGCAGCGTTGTTATTCTTTTTATCTCCAGCTCTGCCACAGCATTTGCCGTCAGCTTCTGCACCAGCACAAGCTGCCCGCCTGCTGCCTCCAGGCGGGCGGAAAACACGCGCGGAACTGCGCTCTCCCGCAACAGCTTTTTCTGCCCGGGACTTAATGAGGACGGCTCGCCCAGGTCATGCCAGACCTTCAGTGGATTACAGTCATCTTCCTGCACGGACCGCCCCGCCAGGCTGTAGACTCCCTCCTCGCAGACCGGGAGAATGATTGTAAGTTCCAGTTCTTTTTTCTCCTGCATACACAGGTTCCAGAGTACAGCCCGAAAGCCGCCGTCTGCCGTCCTGACGATCACTGCATGGTCCGACCGGTGCACACAGGTTCCCTGCAATTTCTTAAAGAATGCGAAAGTCCAGAAAGTAGGCTTTGGGATACAGCCGTTTGCAACCAGTCCAAATCCGCCGTGAAACGGCGTAAAGGGCACACCGTTCTCCTCGAAAATGTCACCGAAGGTCCAGTAGGAATAGGACGCATGATCGTCTCCCAGACGGGAAAGCTGTAAGGCGACATACGCGGCGTTCAAGTTGGTGTCATGCATCGGACAATTGGGAATATATGAGGTGTTGAATTCCGTCAGGTGGATTTCCAGTCCGGCAAATTCCGGGAAGCTGTCCACAATATCTCTGGTCGTCCTCAGATTGGCAAATCCCATTTCCGGGTCTGTCAGCTTTGCATAGCCGTAGTGCCCGTTGTGTTCCGGCACCTCCGTATTGTAATGATGGCGCGTCACAAAGTCCGGCCTGATCTGATTCTCCCTGCAATATTCCAGAAAACACCGCATCCAGCGGACGTCATCCACCCCGCAGATAGCAGGTCCGCCCACCCGGAATCTATCATCCAGTTCTTTTACCGCTTTGAAGGTGACAGAAAACAGGCCAAAATAGGCATCCATGTCAGCGTTCTCCCAAAAGCCCGGCAGATTGGGCTCGTTCCAGACTTCTATGGGCCACTGTACCACTTCCTCTGTGCCGTAGCGTTCCATCAAATGGCGCAGCGTAGCCTGCACCAGTGCTTTCCAGCCCTCTTCCGATCTGGGCGGTGTGGTGTTGCCCTCCCAGTAAAATATGGTCTGGGTACCGCTGGCCAGCTTCTTCGGCATAAAGCCAAGCTCCAGGAACGGGCGCATTCCAAGCCTTTGGTAGCTGTCCATCACCAGGTCCAGATAAGTGAAATTGTACTCTGCCCTGATCACACCGTTCTCCTCGTATTCCTGATAGATTGCCATATCCTCGCAGAACAAACCGTGACCCCGTATATGGGAAAATCCGATCTCTCTTTGCACCAATGCCAGCTGTTCCTGATATTCCTGCTGCAGTGCCAGCCCCATTCTCCCGGTTCCCACACAATAATCCGCATGATTGTGAAAGGGAATCTGTTCTCCCGGCCTCACCCGTATTACATTTTCTTCCATCTGTACCCTCCCTGCATCTTATCGTACCAATTTAGATTCGTTCTTTTTTTCACTGTTTCACAACAACATCCAGCTCCACCTCTGTCAGGGCAGGATTTAAATCCTCCTCCGCCGTCATATCAAATACCGGTTCTCCGGATACGTTAAAATGTACTCTCCGGATGCCGTCACAACGTTCGTGAAGATCACTCCCCTCCTCCGCATGATAGGCGATCATAAGATTTCCGTCTTCCGCCGCAAAAAAGGAATTGTGTCCCGGTCCGTATTCACCCTCCACAGAGAAGTGGGATAACACCGGGGTACTACGCTTTTTCCAGTTGGAGACCTGCAGCAGATCGTCCTCCTCCCGGGCTGTCAAAAGCCCCACCGCATAAGAGTAGGCATTGGCAGAACCGCCGGAGTAAGTCAGGTACACCTTTCCTTCCTTGACAAAACCGTTAGGTCCCTCATTATTGATGGTCCCCTCCATATTTTCCCAGCCGAAAAGAGGGCGGGATAACAGCACGGGATCGCTGGTCAGCTGCCATGGTCTCTCTTCGTCCACCAACGCGATACAGAGCATGGAACCGCTGTCTAAGGCTGTCCCGATATTTTCCCGGTAAGACCAGACCATATAGGATTTTCCCCCGGCTTTCAGATAGGTCATATCCAGCGTAATACCCTGTTCATTCAAAAAACTGCCGTCCTTCTTTCTGACACGCACCGGTTCCTCCCAGCCGGACGGACTGATCAGCCTCCCGTTTTCCTTTGCCCGCATCAGATAACATTTCGGTCCCCAGTTATCATCGCTGACCGCAAACAAAAGGTACAGTTTTCCTCCGATCACATGAAATTCCGGCGCCCAGAAGGTCTGCACAAAGCCCCGCTCCCGGTCAGGAGCCAGGATCAGATGTTCCTCTATGCCTTTCTCAAACAGTCCCCGGATCGTGTCCGCTTCCCGGATATAAAAACCAATGTCGTTCAGATTGTCGTTGGTTGAGATATAATACCACTTCTCATTCCAGAAAAATAAAACCGGATCGCCATAGCCCTTTGCCAGCGGAAACGGATATAGGGCACTTTTTACTTTTCCGCTGACGCGATAGGTACCTTCGCTTTCAAATGCCAGTCCGTCCAGCTTCCAGTCTATCGGCTTCCTATTTGTGGAGCCGTCATTGTATACACAGGCCGCCTGCACCTCTGCCACTCTCGCTGCCACGTTTTCTCCCAATCGGACCGTGACCTGTCTCGGGATGTCCACCGCAGTATTGGTAAGCTTATTCCAATGCAGACACAGGCGGTCGCAGAGCGTCGCCGGAATTTCGATCCTATCCCCCGCCCCGGCAAGCCCGTCTATCTCCTCCGGTTTCAAAAGCCCCATTGTCTCAAATGTCATAAAGTCCCGGGTTTTCCAAAGCAACAGCTTTCCTGCGCTCTGCGGATCCTTGCTTCCGTCCTCCTGCACTCTGGTCCCTGCAATGAAATAGCTGCTGCCGTCCGATCCCTGAAAGACCTGCGGATCGCGTATCCCCTTGGGCTGAATGGTATTTCGCGTGCTTATCGTCGCCTCTGCAAATAAAATCCCGTAATTTTGGTGCAGAGCCGTAAACTGCTTCCCGTCCCGGCTGCAGGCCAGATGTACACTGTAAGCCAGTCCGCCCGGGTAAGTGTCTTCCCGGACTTCTCTGTGGTAAACCTTCAAAAATGCTGTCTGTTCTCTGTATTGAAGCATCCCATCACCTCGTCTGTTTTCCTTCTTTTCATTGACATGTTCAAAATTGTTTTGTATCCTAAAATAAATATAGCAGTTATAAACCTGAGACTGTTTCAGAACGGAGGTATTTATGACTTTAAAGGAAGTATGTGAAAGCATTGCTCTGCCGGAAGCGATGACCGAAAAAGTGCTCGCCCTGGAACCGACCCTTGACCTGGAAAAAATCACTCCCTGTCTGGACGGCTTCAGCCGCCGTTCCTGTTGGGATCAGACGCTGTCAGACCTGAACTCCCTGCTGGGAGAGGATCCGGACGGAAGCAAGATTCTGACTGTCATGCTCTTATGCGCTGCCAAATCCCACGACTGCTACGCAGAAAAGGGAATTTCAGAGCAGATTTTTTCCGACACCATGCGCTTCTGTACCCGATTCATACAGAATCATTTTGATGTGTTCGGCGAATATGCCTTTCGCTGGGCCTGGTGGTTTCCAAGAGAGCTTTCCCTGCAGGAATTTCGGATTGGCGCTCTGGAATACGAAATGCTGGAAACGGAGACAGAGCGGCTGGTCCACATCCATATCCCCGCAGATGCGGATCTGCACATGCCTTCCGTCCTGCAGTCCCTGACGGCTGCCAAATCATTTTTGCGCGAGTATTTCCCGGCGTTCGCCGACGCCAAAATGGTATGTGATTCCTGGCTGCTCTCCCCGACTCTTTCCAGCCTGCTGCCGGAGCACTCCAACATCCGTGATTTCCAAAGCCTGTTTACCCTTCTTCATATAAACGAAAACGGAAACGGCGGTATTCAGTGGCTGTACGGCAGAACCGATCTGCCTTATCCAGATCTCCCCGAAAAGACCTCTTTGCAAAAGAAGGCAAAACAGCTTTTGCTGAGCGGCGGTCACCTCGGAGAGGCATTCGGGGAGTTGAGGGCGGATTTACTCTAAAACAAGAGCCGGAGGAATTGGTCTGCGCACTTTCTCCAGAAAGTCCAGTCATGATATCCGTACTCTTCAAAAAACACGACATCCACTCCGTGGGCATGTACCTCCTCCACATTTTTCTTCGTGGACTCGTAAAAGCGTTCCTGTGTGCCGCTGGCTGCAAACAACAGACGAAACTGTTTACGAAAAGCTTGCGGATTCAGCAGTACCTGTCGATAATCCTCTTCCTTATCCGCGATTACCAGCCCGCCGGAAAAAATCCCGGCCCAGGCAAACATCTCCGGCGCATGGAACGCGATTTTTTGTGTCTGCATCCCACCCATGGACAGCCCGGCGATTGCCCGCATCCTGCGATCCGCAATCGTCCGGTAGGTTCGGTCTATAAAGGCAACGCTGCTGCAAGTCAGCTCCTCGCAAAACGCAGACAGCGAATGATGATAGCCTGATTGCTCCGGAAAGTCATACCCGGTGTTCATCACAATGAGCATCTCTTTCATCTGTCCATGCGCCAGCAGATTGTCCGCAATATTAGCAATCTTTCCCTGCCATAGCCATCCTGTCTCATTTTCCCCTCCGCCGTGCTGAAGATACAGAACCGGATACCGTTTCTCCAAATCCTGCTCATATCCGGGCGGCGTATAGACATAGCACAGCTTCCATCTGCCGCTTTGGATCGCTCGGTAATAGTTTTGATGTATCGTTCCATGAGGTACATTGCACAGCTGGTATATCATCTCTGATTCTTCCGGCATTTCAAAATAATTCACTGCATGAAAGCCACCGTAACCCACTGGCGCATTCGGATTGATCACCTGCGTACCGTTGACAAAAAACATGTGATAATGGCATCCGGGTTCTATTCCGTCCACCTGTACCGTCCACAGCCCTGCTTCTCCCTCCGCGTCTTCCACAGGGTTTAACGCATATCGGCCTATTCCCCACAGGTCAAGTTCCACCGATTCTGCTCCCGGCGCTGACATCCAAAACTGAACTGTTCCCGTCTCTTTCACTTCAACGCCCGGATGGATATCCTGATATCTGCCGTTTGGCTGCCCGTGTGCGTCTGTCTCTCGGATCAACGATTTGTAAACCGGATCAAAGAAGAGCTGATGGCAGGAATATGTCTGTGTTTTCAACTGCCCCTCTGCCACGAGCACTGTCCTGTCCTGCGGACAATCCTGTTGTCCGGCTGTCGTTCCGGTATCTCTGTCAAACAACTCCTGTACAAAATCATGCAGGCATTTTCTCCAGACATGCCACTCATGGTATCCCTCATAGGTCTTACAGCTTGTCGGGATCCCAGCTTTTTTATATCGGCATGCAAACTGCTCCTGTTTTAACGAAATCTCAGTCTCGCCCCCGCCGCAGCCCAAAAAGACATGGCGCATTGGCCATTCATCCTGCTGTCCTTCAATAGTCTCCATCTCCGCAAGCCTCACGCCGGAGAAAATTCCCAGCCATGCAAACAGTTCCTGATGCCTCGAAACCGCCAGGGCAGCCTGTGCCGATCCCAGTGAAAGCCCGGCAACCGCCCTCCCCTCCCGGTCTCTCCTGACCGCAAAGTGAGATTCGATGTAAGAGATGCAGTCTTCCGTCAGCTCCCTGTCAAAATCTCCGGGATAAAACACAGGATCCTCTCCCTTGCAAAAGGCATAGCCACTGCACATAACTACCAGCATTTCCACGCATTTTCCCTGGGCGATCAGATTATCCAGGATAAAATTCAGCCTCCCCTGCCACAACCAGCCGGTTTCATTTTCTCCTACCCCGTGCAGTATGTATAGTACCGGCCAAACCTTCTTCACCTGCACATCATAGGATGGCGGTGTATATACATAACAGTTTTTTACATGTCCATTGACAGAAGAACAATATTTATGCTGCAGCACTTCTCCGTGGGGTACATCCTTCAAGAACCAGAAATCCTCGTTTTTCCCCGGCACATCAAAAAAGTTCTTTGCCTGAAAGCATCCATAGCAGACAGGCGCGGAGGGATTGGTCACACGCACTCCGTCTACATACCAGTCATGGTAATGAAAACCCGGCAATATTCCGAAAATTGTCGCAGTGAAATATCCATCTTCACCCTTCTCTAAAGAAAACCTCTTGTTTCCCATCGTACCGCCCAATCCAGCCACTTCCACCGTCTCAGCATCCGGCGCGTACATGGAAAAAGTGACGCTCCCATCCTCATTCAGCAGGATTCCGGGCTTTTCATCCCGATATTCCAGATAAAGTTCTTCTCCGCGTTCCTCCATATGTGCCTGTTTATAGATCGGGTCAAAAAACAATGGATACATTGTAAGTGCCTGATTCCAGTTACCCTGCATTTGTCTCTCTCTCCTTTCCTTCCCCTGTGATCACATGAATCCACTTTCCGCTCTTTAAACGAAATATGCACCAGACAGCCTTAATCACCTGATCTGCTTTTAAAAAGCAGTAAATCCAGAATGCATCCAGATGCCAGTACAAGCCTGCCAGGATTCCTGTCGGAATGGAAACCACCCATAAGAACAAAATATCCGCCACCATCAAAAACTTCGTATCTCCCCCGCCCCGTAAGACTCCTTTTGTCAGAATGCTGTTCATTGACTGAAATACCACGATCAGAGCGATTGCCTCCATCAGTTGTCTGGCTATCTTCTCCGTCTCCTCCGTGATATTGTACATTGCTATGACTGGCTCAGAAAGCAACATAATCGCACCTCCAGCCAGAAGCCCAACCACAACGCCCAGGCGCAAAAATATCCAAGCCTGTTTTTTTGCCCGGTCTCTGTCTCCCTCCCCCAGAGTGTGTCCGGTCATGATGCACCCCGCATGGCAGATACCCTGAATCAGCACTGTAGTCAACTGCTGTGTCACCGTCGTGATGGAGTTTGCCGCCACAAAGTTTGTCCCAATCCTGCCCATCACCATTGCAACAGCAGAATTACCCAGCGCTAACAGAGAATCTGAGACAAAGACTGGCAGACTCACCCGAAAATATTCCGGCAATAGAGAGCGGTATTCTGCGCGCAGTTCTTTCCAGCGATAATGCACTTTTGTATCCCGCAAAAAGAAATACCCGCAAATAAAGGCAAATTCAAATAATCTTGCCAAAAGCGTCCCCAGACCTGCGCCCTGAATTTCCATCTTTGGCGCCCCGAGTTTTCCGAATATGAAAATGTAGTTAAAAAACACATTGACAAAAAATGCACCGATTGCAGAGAGGAGCGGAATCTTCATCTGTCCCACACTGCGGAGCACAATCGTACACGTCAGCGACAGTCCCTGCAGCAGATAACACAGGATCATCCAGCGGAAATAAAGGCTGCCCTGCTC
>CAYPSH010000063.1:5587-7626 GCA_964413445.1 uncultured Acetatifactor sp. | reverse complement strand
GTCAGATTCCTGTCCCAGGCCTTTCCGAAATCGCCGCAGCCCCAGGTCCACTGCTTCTTTCCGGGGGAAATGTGATGATCTGCCACATGCAGGATCCCGGCCTCCTTTCCGTAGTCGTAGCCGCCCACAAAATCATATTTGGACTTTTCCGCCATATAGGAGGTGGGCACCGGGATATTTTTATACCGGGAGATATCCACGCCCTCGCTGTAATCCTTCTTATAATAAATGCCCGTTGCAATCGGGAAACGGGACACATCCCTCTTTCCGTGATCCATCACCGCATGCACATCCGGCGGGAAGATGGACTGGGTGTTGTCATTCACCGCCACAGCCGGGTTCGCCCACCAGAGAAAGGTCTGGGGCAGGGAGGTTCTGTTGTAGAGCTGCCCTGTGATCTCTATGTAGGCCCTGCCGGGATAGAGAGCAATTTTTGTCAGCCCCTTTGTGCCGTACATCTGATCCACATCATGACACAGCACATAGACGCTTCCATCCTCCCCCTCCCCGCAGACATGATCCACCGGCAGAAAGGTGGTCGGGCGGTGGTGCTGGGGCCAGTTAAACTCGATGCCGCCGGAGATCCATGGACCCGTCAGCCCCACCAGCGCGGGCTTCACCACCTGATTGTAGTAGACGAAGTCATAGCCGTTGGTCTTGTCGTAAGCCCTCTGGATCCTGCCGCCAAGTTCCGGCAGGACGCAGACCTTCAAATATTCGTTTTCCAGCCATACCGCATGGTATTCCTTATCTCTTTTGACATCGCTGATCTTTTCAATGGTGGGGTAAGGATACACCTTTCCGCAGCTTCCCTGATACACTCTCTTTTCCAGGAAGATAGGATTTTTCTCCGCCTCCCCGATCTCATAGGTGGGAATCACCATCTTTTCTTCCCACACCCTTGTCTGCGCCATGAACGTCTCCTCCTCTTCTGTGCTGTCCTGCCTTGTTCTCTCTCCCGGAAAAGATACCCGCATGACAGCCCTGTATGCTTTCCTTCTTACTGAACTTCTTGCTGAAAGTAAATCCGCTCCGCCGTGCCTCCCAGGATTTCCTCTTTTTCCCCGCCGGAAAATTCTGTGCTGTTTAAAATATAGTCGTAAAGGTGCTCGTAGGTGTCCCTGCAAAGGTTGCTGGGCAGGTCACTCCCCCACATCAGGCGGTCACGCCCCAAGATTTTAAGAGCCTCCTTTATAAACCATACCGCTGTGGGATACGGGTAAGGCTCCGGCTTCTGGTTGTGGGGCAGACTCGCCAGGTCGAACACCACATTCTCCTGATTCAGCGCCCGGATGCCCTCTCTCCACTCCTCCTCATAGCTCCTGCCCTGAGGCGCCAGAAGGTGGCAGACCACGAACTGCATCCCCGGATGACGCTTCACCGCATTCGCAAGGGCATGGGGCTGCCAGCAGCATCCTCCCCTGCGCCCGATGTCGAAAACCGCCGTGACACCATGTGCCTCCGCGTAGGAGAGCGCCTCCTCCATCCTGTCCCCGTCCAGAGCAAATTCCTCATGATAGCTCATCAGTCCGCTGCCGTCACTGACCTCAAACTTTACAATTTTGAAGCCCAGCTCCTCAAACAGATGTCTTCTCACATCCTCGCTTTTTCTGCAAAAGGGGTCGTAGCACGCCGCTCCCCTAAAGCGCTCCGGGTATTTCTGCAAGGCGTCCCAGGTGTAAAGATTCTGGGGTCCGATAAAATTTCCCTGTAAAATCACCGCCTTGGCAACACCGGCCCTGTCCATCTCTTTCAAGACCGCCTCGGGGCTGACTCCCGTCTCCCCCAGGCAGGGCGGAAACATCTGAAAGCTCGAGCCGTCCGCATACTGTACAAAACCGCCGCCGATGCAGCGAAGCTCCCCTCTTGCGCCAAAGCCGTTCAGGTTCTCGCAGATGTGAATATGGGAATCAATGATCTTCATGTGTTCTTTTCTCCTTCTTGCCGTATGATCTGTCATGATTCAGAGCGGGGCAGCCTGCAAACCGCCATCCCTGTCTGTTTTTATTCTGAGCATACCCTTTCCTTCTGTCAAGTGC
>CAYPSH010000063.1:3469-5487 GCA_964413445.1 uncultured Acetatifactor sp. | reverse complement strand
AACTCGTGGGCGAGCAAAGGCATGGCCGAGAGCCCCAGCAGGCGCAGCCATTCCCGCCCGGACAGCGAGGCCGTTCCGAAGGCTTTGACCAGAACCGGATTTTCCGTCACCGCAAACTGCAGCGCAAACCCTGCCAGACAGGCAATTATCATCAGTCTGTTCTCAAGATGATTCATCCGAAAGACAGATTTCTGCACATCCCGCATCCCCACCGCGTGAAAGAGCTGGGACATGGCAAGCACGGTAAAGGCGTAGGTCTGCGCCCTGGCAAGGATCGTTTTGTCGGAGAGAAATGCCGCTGCCGCCCTGAGCCTATCCGGCATGCTCCCGGCAGAAGTCAGGCTGTAGGGAAGCAGGAAAAAGGCCGCAAGGCTCACCGCTGCGATCAGCACCCCGTAGGCGCAGGTACACGCCAGACCGCCTCTGGCAAACAGGCTCTCCCCCTCTTTTCTGGGTGTCTGCCGCATCAGGCTTTCCCCGTCATTTTTATCCACCCCCAGCGCCAGGGCGGGAAGGGAGTCTGTGATCAGGTTGATCCAGAGAATATGCGCGGATTTTAAGGGCGACGGAAGCCCGGAGGCCACCGAAAGGAACATGGTGATCATCTCCCCCAGGTTGGAGGAGAGCAGAAAGATCACGGATTTTCGAATATTTTCATAGACGCCCCTGCCCTCCTCGATGGCCTTTTTGATGGTGGCAAAATTATCGTCCGCAAGCACCATGTCGGCGGCCTGTCTTGCCACATCCGTGCCGGAGAGCCCCATGGCAATGCCGATGTCCGCCTTTTTTAAGGACGGAGCATCGTTGACGCCGTCCCCCGTCATGGCGACGATCTCTCCCCGGCGCTTAAAGCCGTCCACGATCCGCACCTTCTGGGCGGGCGTCACCCTGGCAAAGATGCGCGTCGTGCCGAGGCTTTCCGCAAGTTCCTCATCGGTGAGCTCATTCATCCGGCTTCCGGTCATGCACTGCGACGGGCTGTCCGCTATCCCCAGTTGTCTTCCGATGGCGAAGGCGGTATCCACATGGTCTCCGGTGATCATCACAGTGGTGACTCCCGCCCTCTGAAAGCTTTTCACTGCCTCCGCAGCCTCCGGCCTCACCGGGTCGCGCATGGCGGCGATACCTAAGAAGATCAGGGGCGCGTCCTCATAGCACACCGCCACAGCCAGTGTCCTGAGCGCCTCCCCCGCCAGTGCGTTCAGCACCTGCCTGATCTCCCGCCGTCTGCTTTCCCGCAGCGGTACAGCCCCCTCCTGTGTGAAGACCAGCGTACATCTCGCAAGCACCACATCCGGCGCTCCCTTTGTGTAGGAAACTCCCTTATGAAAGGTGGTCATAAACTTTGTCTCGCTGTCGAAGGGCTTCTCTCCTATGCGGGGATATTTCCTGTCCAGGGTCTCCTTGTCCAGTCCCAGTCCTGCGCACAGGTCAAGGAGCGCCAGCTCTGTTCCGTCGCCTATCCTGTTTTTGCCCGAAATATGCGCATCGCTGCACAGCACCATCCCAAGGAAAAAATCCGGACAGATATTTGTCGTCAGCTCCCCCGCCGGATACAGCCTGCCCCCCAGATAGCAGGACTCAACCGTCATCCGGTTCTGCGTCAGGGTTCCTGTCTTATCCGAGCAGACTACGCTGACTGCCCCCAGCGTCTCCACAGAGGGAAGTCTTCTCACAATGGTATTCACCCGTACCATTCTGGTCACAGAGAGAGCCAGGCACAGTGTCACCACAGCGGGCAGCCCCTCCGGCACCGCTGCCACGGCAAGGCTGATGGCTGTCAGCAGCATCTCTCCCACATTCCGTTTTTGTATCACTGCAATAGCAAACACGCCGCCGCACAGCAGAAGGGAGAGCAGGCTCAAAACCCTGCCCAGATCCCCCAGACGCTTCTGAAGGGGCGTCAGCTCCTCCTCCGCATCCGTGATCATGGCGGCAATCCTGCCAAGCTCGGTGGACATACCGGTCTGTGTGACGATCCCCTCCCCCCTGCCGGCGGTCACAAGGGTGGACATGTA
>CAYPSH010000063.1:0-3369 GCA_964413445.1 uncultured Acetatifactor sp. | reverse complement strand
GCCCTGCGGCAGGAAATCACAGTCCTTCTCCACCGGATCGGTCTCCCCTGTCAGCGCCGACTCCTCCGCCTTCAGGCCCACTGTGGAGATCAGACGCATATCCGCCGGGACCTGACAGCCTGCCTCCAGGCACACCAGGTCTCCCCGCACCAGCTCCGATGCCGGGATTTCCATCCTCCTGCCCTCTCTGATCACAATTGCCCGGGGACTGGACAGCTTTTTTAAGGCGTCCAGCGCCTTCCTCGCCTTCCCCTCCTGGAGCATCCCCACAGCAGCATTTAAGAGCACCACCGTCGCGATGATCGCCGCATCGCTGTATTCCTTCAGCAGGACAGAGACAAAGGCCGCCACGATCAGCACATAGATCAGCGGATCATTCAACTGCTCCAAAAAACATCTGAGCGCAGTCTTCCTCCCCGGCTCCTCTATCTCATTTTTCCCGTCTTCCGCAAGCCGCTTCCCCGCCTCGGCAAAGCTCAATCCGTATCTGCCGTCACTTTTCAGCGCCTCTATCGCTTCCTGTATGCTCAGACATTCAAACACAGAAAAATCCTCCCGCAGGATAAAATTTGCCGGTCCACACAGCAGTGCCATGCAAAAAAACCGCGCTTCGCATGACATGTGAACTGGTATAATATATTCCTGCGGGAGGACAAGTATTCGTGTCCGAAATGCCTGACGCCTTCATCAGCGTTTCCCTATTCTGTTCCTGATTCCCCGAGCAAAAGCTTCGTGTACGCCTCCTTCGGGTGGTTGAAAACCTCCTCCGTCTCTCCGACCTCGATGATCTTTCCTTCCTTCATCACCATGATCCGGTCACACATCTGATAAACCACATTGATATCGTGGGAGATGAACAGATAAGAAAGCTTCATCTCCTGTTTCAGGCTCTGCATCAGCTCCATGATCTGCGCCTGGATGGTCACATCCAGGGCGGACACCGGCTCATCAGCCACCAGAAAACCGGGGTGCGTGATCAGAGCCTGCCCGATGCTGACTCTCTGTCTCTGCCCGCCGGAAAGCTCTGAGGGCTTTCTGTCAAAATATTTTTCCTCCAGGCCGACCCTCTTTAACATGTCATAGGCTGCCGCTCTTCGGTCCGCCTTTGTCATGGAAAGCTTTCTGTCATGGGATGCCGCGGCCAAAAGGGGCTCCTGCAAGAGCCAGCCGATGGTTTTGGAGGGATTCAGGCTGCTGTAGGGGTCCTGGAATATCATCTGCGGGCGTTCGCTTGTGTGGATAATTTCCCCTGTGACATCCCGGTTCATCCCAAGGATCGCCTTGGAGAGAGAGGTCTTTCCGCAGCCGCTCTCCCCCACAAGCCCCAGGCTTTCCCCTGTATAGACCTCAAAATCCGCATGTTCCACAACACACTGTTTCTTCGCGGCGCCGAAGAGGCTGTTTTTGTCCCGATAGTATACGGATAAATCACGGACTTGTAAAACAGTTGGAATTTTTCCGGATGTTTCAGAAAAATGCATCAAATCCTGCATTTTGGAATTTTTCTTCGTAAGCCTGGACGGCACCGCCCGGATCAGATTTTTCGTGTATTCCTGCCTGGGATTTCGGAAAATCTCTGCGGTTGTACCCGTTTCCACAACGCATCCGTCCTTCATGACTGCCACCCTGTCGCAGATGCGTTTTGCAAGATTTAAGTCATGTGTGATAAAAAGCATAGCATTCTGTTCTTTTGTGTTAATTTCTTTCAGCAGTGCGACAATCTGGTTCTGTATGGTCACATCCAGAGCAGTGGTGGGCTCATCAGCCACCACAAGATCCGGGTGCAGGATGATAGCCATGGCGATCATCACCCTCTGGCGCATACCGCCAGAGAGCTGGTGGGGGTAGCTTGTGTACACCTTTTCCACCTCTCTCAAACCCACCGCCTCAAAGGTCTCAAGCACTCTTTTTCTGCTCTCCTCCTTTTGTAAGCCTGTGTGGAGCTTTAACATCTCCTCCACCTGTCTGCCTACCCTCTGGGTGGGATTTAAGGAAGTCATGGGCTCCTGGAACACCATGGACATGTAGTCGCCCTGATATTTCCGGTAAAGTGCCTTGTCCAGAGGCTTTCCAGCCTCCCTCAGCACCACGCCGTCAAAGAGGATCCGCCCGGAGGTGATCTGTGCGGCCTCGCTCACCAGTCCCATCAGGGTCAGCGCGGTCACAGACTTGCCGGAGCCGGACTCTCCCACCACGCCCAGGATCTCTCCCTCATTGATCTCAAGATTTACGTTTTTTACTGCTTCCACGCCGCCAAACGCCACGGAAAGATTTTCAATCTGTATCATATCGAATTACCCTTTCGCCGTATTCCCTCGCTGAGCAGGGAAAACCCGAGCACGATCCAGACAATGGTAAGCCCCGGTGCAAGCGCATACCAGGGCGCCGACTGCAGATACCCCTGGGCATCCGAGAGCATTTTCCCGAGACTTGCGTCCGGCGGCTGCACGCCGATCCCCAGATAGCTCAGTCCGGACTCCGCCAGGATGGCATTGTTAAAGCCTATCATCACGGAAACCCAGAACACGGAAAAAATATTGGGCAGGATGTGCACAAACAAGATCCGCATGCGCCCCACGCCCATCAGCCTCGCCCGTCTGACATAGTCTGCGTCCCGCAGGCGGATAAACTCGCCCCTGACGATTCGCACATAGCTTGGGATGAACACGATTCCCAGCGAAATGATCACATTCTGCCTGCCGCTGCCCAGGATGGTGATGATCACAAGGGTCAGCAGGATGCTCGGGAAACCGTTGACCGCGTCCGTGATGCGCATGACGATCTCGTCCAGGATACCGCCGAAATAGCCTGTCACGGCGCCCAGAACAATGCCCGCCGTGGCTGAAAACAGTACCACAAGGCTGCTGATGACAATGGTGGTGCTGCATCCCTGCATCACACGCGAAAAGATATCCCGGCCGAAGTTATCCGTTCCGAAGAGATGACGCAGGGAAGGCGGAGCAAACTTCTCCGCAGCGGACATGGCTGTGGTGCTGTAGGGGGTCCAGAAAAGTCCCACTATCCCAAGCAGCACAGCAAGACCTGTCATAAACAGGCCCGCCGCCAGATACTTATTCCATTTTCTGCTGCTCCTTCTTTCCATTTTTCATCTTTCCGTTTCGATTCGGTTCTTCAGCCCGTGCCTCTTGCGGTCCGGTCTGAGCATTTTCTCTCTGATGTTTACTTCTCACTGATCCTGGGATCGATGATACGGTACAAAATATCCACCAGAAAATACACAAAAATCACCACGAAGGTGATATACAAGATCAGGATCTCCACCACCGGGAAATCCCTTGTGGATATAGAGCTGATCAAAAGCCGCCCCACGCCGGGCAGGCCGAAAACCTGCTCGATCACAATGCTGCC
>CAYPSH010000062.1:5400-7654 GCA_964413445.1 uncultured Acetatifactor sp. | reverse complement strand
TACATCAAAATAAGAAGGAAAGAGAGAAATGAGCAAAGCAAAGGGAAAATGTATTGTCATCGGGGCGGGAGACCTGACGATAGGGCAAATTACGGTGGGAGAGGATGACCTTGTGATCGCCGTGGACGGGGGACTTGGGTACTGCGGCATACTGGGAGTGGAGCCGGATCTTATCCTCGGGGATTTTGACTCTGTAAGCGCTAAGGAGGCGGAGGCCGTAGAAGCTCTGGAGAAGCAGATCCCGGACCGCGTTAAGCGCCTGCCCCGGGAAAAGGACGACACGGATATGCTGGCGGCGCTGAAGGAAGGGCTGTCGAGAGACTATCGGGACTTTCGCATTTACGCCGGTACAGGCGGCCGCTTTGACCACACCTTTGCCAATATCCAGTGTCTTTTGTATCTGAAGAACAGGGATGCTGTGGGATATCTGGTGGACGGCACCGGAATGATGCTTGTTGTGAAGGAAGAGGCGGTGCATTTCCGCCGGGAACTCATGGGGACGCTCTCGCTGTTTGCCCTGTCGGGGGAGGCGAAGGGTGTCACCATAGAGGGAATGAAGTACAAACTTAAGGATGCGGTCATCACCAACGATTTTCCGGTGGGGATCAGCAATGAGTTTATCGGAGAAGAGGCTGTTGTCTCCGTGGAGGAAGGGGCACTGGTGTGCATGATCTCCTACGCGGAGGAGTAAGACGTGTTCAGGCGGCATCCGCCTTGCGCGTGGGTGCGGATCCGCAGGGTATGCTTCCCGCATGACAGGATAAACCTCCTGTCATACAAGAAACAGTTCCAGCACGAACACTACCACACAGCACAGAACGGAGACAGGGAGAAGCCCCGCACCGAGCCAGGCGGCTATGATACCGACGATCAGTGCCGCTGCCCCTGCGACGGGGGACTGGGTGGCATCCATGATGGCGGGAAAGGTCATGACGGCCAGCGTCACATAGGGAACGTAGTATAAAAAGGATTTGAAAAATCTGTTTTTGATCTGCTTGCGGATCAGGGTCAGCGGCAGGACACGGATGGCAAAGGTGACGGCGGCCATGATCGCCAGATAAATGTAAATATTATGCGTCATGTTTTTTCTCCTCCTCTTCGTCTTCCACCGGGAACAGGACTGCCCAAACGGCGGAAATGGCAACTGTCAGGATGATGGTCTTTGTGCCGGAGGAAAGCCCGGAAACAAGGGGCAGCCTGGAGGCGGCAAAGCTGGTAAGGAAACTAGTGAGCACACCGCCGGCCACCACCCTGCTCCGCCTTGCGGGGGGAATGATGATGGCGATGAACATTCCGAACAGGGCAACATTCAGGGCGCTGACGGCGCGAAGCGGCAGGAGATTACCGGCGATGATGCCGAGGGCAGTCCCGCCCGCCCAGCAGGGAATGGCGATCAGCATGGCGCCGTAGGTGTAAAAGGGATCCACCGGGCCCGGTCTTGAGATGGTGAGCCCGAAGAGCTCATCTGTGACATCGAAGCCCACAAGCAGCCGGTGATACAGGGCAGTGTCGGGGGAAAAACGCTGGCTCAGGGCACAGCTCATCAGCAGGTAGCGGGCGTTGGCGATCAACGTCATCAACACCATCTCCAGGTAGGGCGCATCGGATGCAATGACGGTGAAACCGGCGTACTCGCCTGCGGAGGCGTTGTTAAAGAGACTGGCGAGAAATCCCTGGAAGGCTGAGAGCCCTGCGCCTCTGGCGGCTACGCCGAGAGAGAAGGACACAGCCAGGTATCCCAGGCCTATGGGGATGCCGTCCCGCAGTCCCTTGAGCAGAATTGTCTTATGTGAATTCATTTGATAACCATGCCTTTCCACAGCCCGCAGTCTGATGCACTCAGGAGTGCAGGCGATGCATTTGTAAAGCGAACAAAATTTCAGCCGCATAAAGCGGCTGATTTTAGTAACCTATGTAAGGATTTGCGTCACAGATACTGGTTCTGGGACCTGCGCATCAGAAATTTCACCTGATAGCCCTTCTCGTCACAGATGGCGCGGACGACGTTTTCCGCTGTGTCCTTTACATTTTCGTTGACACAGATGATGCAGGAGTTTTTCCTGCGGTTGAAAATCGACGGCTTGAGCCAACGGATATAGAAAGAGATACGCTCCTTCAAAAGCTCATGTTCGATGAGCTTTTTGCATTCCAGATCAGATATTTCACACAACTCAATCTCGTTGCAGACTTTCATTGAGGTATATAACGGTTGTTCCATAATTCCTCTCATTCTGCCGGATGCCCGGCTCGTATT